>DUIU01000223.1 GCA_013330155.1 Candidatus Poseidonia sp.
TTTGGAGCAGGTGGCTTTGAAAGCGAGGATTCAGCCTCAACCAATCGAATCGGGTCAATGCCATGCCGTTGTAACTCCTCAATTCTGTTCTTGTAAATGATGGCCTCTTGCAGGGCAGATTCAAGCTGAAGAAGGCGTTGTTCTCGCTCTTTCCCGTCAGCGATGGTTCGAGCCTCTTCCACACAAACTTGGAGATGACGCATGAACGCATCAACGGTGGGCTCTTCGCTCATGGTCTCCTCACAAAACCCGTTCCTCATGAATCCTTGCCATCGTTTCTAAACGGTAGACTCATCATTTGCGCCCCCATGGAGCAATCATGCGTGAGCGAGTTGTCATCAAATGGGGTGGCGGTTTAATCACTGAAAAGGATACCATGAAAACCGTTCGAAAGGAGGTTTTGGACGACCTGGCCAACCAACTGGAAACGTGTTTAAGCGAAGGAATTGATGTCGTGTTGGTCCACGGTGCGGGTTCTTTTGGACATCTGAAAGCCAAGGAGTACCGATTAGCGGAAGGACGACAACCCGCATCCACCATTCCTTCCACCATGACTCAGGACGAGGCAGTTGAGGCCGTTCGCCATGACATGCAGGAACTGAACCGGTTCGTGATGGAGGCGCTGACAAAATACGATGTTTCTGCCGTTTGCCTTCCGCCGCACCAATGGGCGCGAAACACTGGCTCGGAATTCCAAGGAGACTTGACCCTCTTTGAGTCAGCCCCGCGGGGCATTGTTATGGTGACACACGGAGATGTGGTTGATTGCGATTCTCCTGAAGACTTTGGTATTCTTTCCGGTGATGACCTCGTATACAGACTGGCAACGGAACTCTCCGGAGTGCAACGACTGGTGTTCGCCATGGGCGGAGTGGAGGGCGTTTTGACCGGGCCTCCAACGGGAGAGGATGATGCAAGTAAACTCATCGAGACCCTCCACAAACACGATGCGTTCAAAGGCGAACACCTTGAACAACTCGATGTAACAGGAGGCATTGGATTGAAGGTTGAACGGGGTTTTCAGACCGCCGCTCACGGCATTGCTGTGCATCTCGTGAGTGGAGAGATTGACGGGCGTGTACGAGACGCATGCCTTGGAGATGATGTTCGCGGCACCACTTTGATGCCTTGAAAGGTCAGAGAACTCTTCATGTAGCCTCCGCGACTCCATCCGAATGGTGAAAGCATGTCAGGATATGGAATCGACGACGTCCCGCATCTGGATCTCAATCATGCTGAACAGGCAACACTCAACACGCACGATGCCGAACAGGCATCGTTGATGGCCGAGGCTCTGATTCAAGTTGCAGAGAACGACCAAGTTCTCGGACCCATTTCAAAACTCAAGGCTCACCAAGGGACGGGCTTTTTCCATCGGGCATTCAGTGTCCTTCTTTTCAATTCAAATGGTGAAATGTTGCTTCAACAACGTTCAGCAGAGAAGGTCACCTTTCCGAATGTATGGGCCAATGCTTGTTGTTCCCATCCACTCCATAGCGCCGAAGAAATGGATGAAGAAAACGCCATGGGTGTGAAGCGAGCAGCCGTCAGAAAACTGGAACAAGAACTGGGCATCGACCCTGCTACCATCTCAACCGATGACATGGTGTTCATGAGCAAAATGCGGTACGCCGCCCGAATGAACGAAGCGTGGATTGAACGTGAAGTTGACCATGTTCTTGTCCTGTGTGCCGATGTGGAAATCAATCCAAATCCAAACGAAGTGGCGAACGTCATGTGGGTTAGCCAGGATGCGATGGAAGCCATGTTAATTGAGAACCGAGAAGCAGACGAAGCCATTGCCCCCTGGTTTAGGTGCATCGCCGCACGTATCATGAAGCCAACTTGGTGGGAACACTTCAATGACCAGAAAGCCTTGAGCGGACTTTCCGATGACCTCATTCACGATATGGGAGACGTAACGCACATGCTTCCCGGTGCAGAAGGGGCGAGTCTGATCACCTCCATCATGGAAGTAAAACCACTGATTGAAGAACGAATTGAAAACAGCCTGAAAGCATCACGTCATGAACGGTTAGGAAATGCAATGATGCACCTCATTGAGGGAGGGGGGAAACGCATGCGTGCCACGCTCCCTTGGTTGGTTGGAAAAGCCGTAGGCGACACACACTCGGGCTTGCTTGACATCGGAGCCGCCATTGAAACTGTTCACAATTTTACCCTGGTTCATGATGACATCATGGACGATGATGAACTTCGTCGAGGTCGGAATGCCGTCCATGTGGAATTCGGGATGCCAACAGCAATCAATGCCGGTGATGCCATGCTCGCCATCGCCTTTGAGCGACTTGTGCAGGCAGAAAATCTTGAGGCTGAGTACGTTGCTCCACTCGTCAATCGAATTGCATGGATGGTGAGAAGGGTGAGCGAAGGTCAACAGCTTGACATTGAATTCGAGGACCGACTGGAAGTTTCCGAAGACGATTATCTGGAAATGATTGAAGGGAAAACGGCTGTTATGTTTTGGATTTGTGCAGAAATTGGAGCCAGGATTTCTGGTGCCGACGAAGAAATCATCCAGTTGATGGCTGATTGGGGCAAAGCCTTGGGCTTGTGTTTCCAATTGATGGACGATGTGATTGATGTTCTCTCAGATTCAGCCACACTCGGAAAACCTGCTGGCTCTGACATTGCACAAGGAAAGCGGACCCTGATGATCATCCATGCTCTGCGCCAACCCGACGGCCCCGTCAAGGACCGATTGTTGGCCGTATTGGGCAAGGGTGATTCAGTTGATCCAGAGGCTTTGGCAGATGGTTTGGCTGCTCTCGCTGAACTCGGTTCTGTTGACTATGCAAGGACCATGGCCGAAGATTTTCACAAAGAAGCGCATGCTTGCCTTGATCGATTGGAGGACAATCCTGCCCTTCGTGCGCTGCGAGAACTCACCGATTTCCAACTGGCTCGTCTTCATTGAGCAGACGCACCTTGTCTCCGACATGGACTGTCCCCTGTTCAACCACGCTTGCATACCAACGGGTTTGACCAAGGGTTTGTTTGTGGCTTAACTGCTTGAATGAACCATCGATGAACGATGCTTGAATGGTCTTGCAGGGCGGGGCATCCCCTGTTATGGCCAACACTACATCTCCCACGCCAAGGGTAGATCCAATGGTGATTGCCCCCTCTTCAAGCCCATCGAGAAGAATATTCTCTCCTGTACTTCCAGGAAGAATGGGGTGGCCTGCTGATTGGAGGAGTTCCATGACCCGTCGTTCAAGCAGACAAACCGCTCGAAGCGGTCCACCGTGATGCTTACGGTCGTTTTGTTTGTCACCAACACAGCCTTCGGGGTTGACGACGATGGATTCAACAGCGTGTTTAGGCACACCACCGTTCGGGTTCACGTGGAGCCCAACGACGACCCCGTCCATGGTTCGACCTCAGTCAGAGTAGTACGACTCGGGGTTTGGCTCAGGCTTGAGTCCCTTGCGTTGTCGGATTTCTCCAACGACCTTGTCAAAGAGCTGGGGTGGTAAAATTTCGAATCCGAGGTTTTCAGTGTTCCAAACGGCTCGACCTTGGGAGGCCGCACGTATATCGTTGGAAAAGCCAAAGGTTTCGGCGATTGGAATAACACCAACAACCGTGGTAACGCTTCCTTCGGAAGGCATATCCTCAATGATTCCACGCCGGGTGGTCACTTCACGAGTGACTTGCCCGAGCCAATCGTTTGGTACGGAAATGAACGCTTTCTGCATGGGCTCGAGAAGAACGGTCTTGGCTCGCATCATGGCACCCTTGATTCCGTTTCGGACTGCAGGAATGGTCTGAGCAGGGCCACGGTGAATGGCGTCTTCGTGGAGTTTGGCATCAACCAGGCGAACGAACATGCCTTGGACAGGTTCGTCAGCGATGGGTCCTTTCACACACACTTCGTTGAAGGCTTCAATGATGAGTTCTCGTGTTTCGTGGAGGTTCTGAATACCCTTTGTGTCGTTGACAAGAACGTTGGTTCCGTTGATGGCGTAAATTTTCCGCATGACGTCTTTGTCCATGCCGAGTTCGCCGAATTTGTTTCCGACTGCCTTGGAATCGCTGTTTCGTACTGGGCCATCTCCAAGGTCGCCTGCACGAAGGGCAGCAACGACTTCTTCAGGCAAAGCCTCAATCTCAAAGAAGAAACGGTTGTGTCGGTTCGGGGACTTGCCCTCAAACGCATGACCGCGGTTTGAACCCTGAATTCCCTCGCGGTAAACGACGATGGGTGGGCTAACCTTGACCTTGATGTTCTGTTCTTCTTCAATTCGGTAAACCGTGATTTCAAGATGAAGCTCACCCATACCAGCGAGCAATGCTTCACCGGTTTCTTGGTTGGTCGTGACCTGGAGCGATGCATCAGCCTTGGCCAGAGAGCGAAGCGCGTCAATAAACTTGGGCAAATCCTTCATGCTCTTGGGTTCAACGGCAACGGTGACAACAGGGTCAGAGTAGTGTCGAATCGCTTCGAATGGCGTGAATTCCTTGTCTCGAGAGAGGGTGACACCGGCTGCGGCTGAACGAATTCCCGTGACGGCTGCGATGTTTCCAGCAACCACCTTTGGAACCGTGATTCGGTCTCCACCGACCATCATGGCCACTTGTTGCACTCGCTCTGGCTTTGCAGCACCAATGGCGTAAACGGATTCACCTTGGTTGATGGCGCCCGAGTAAACACGGCCAACAGCCACTTCACCAGCGTGAGGGTCCATCCAAATCTTGGTGACCATCATGGCCAGTTCTGCATCTGGATCGCAGTTCATCATCGCTTGACCAATATCGGACTCAAGGTCGCCAGTCCAAATGTTAGGAATGCGGTATTTTTGAGCATCAATTGGGCCGGGCAACTTGGAAACCGCCATGTCCAGCAATACTTCGTGAACGGGTGCCTTTTGGGCGAGCGTCTTCTGATCCTCGTTGTTGCAGTATTCGAAAATCTCCTTGAAAGAAATACCGGATTTGGCCATGTAAGGCACGGTGATACCCCAGTTGTGGTAGGCTGAACCGAAAGCAACGGTTCCGTCTTGGACGGAAACCTGCCAAGCTTTACCCATGCCTTCGGGTGCAAATTGCTTGATGAGTTTGTTGACTTTCTTGATGGTCTCAGTGAAACGAGCCATCATGTCTTCGGGTGTGACTTGCAGTTCGTTGATGAGTCGGTCGACTTTGTTGATGAAGAGAACAGGCTTCACCTTCTCTTTGAGGGCTTGTCGAACAACGGTTTCTGTTTGAGGCATTGGCCCTTCAACCGCACATGCAAGGATGAAACATCCGTCGACAGCACGCATGGCACGGGTCACGTCGCCACCAAAGTCAACGTGGCCTGGTGTATCGATGAGGTTGATGAGGTAGTCTGTTCCTTCCACACCGTGGACCATCGAGGCAGAGGCTGCGTTGATGGTGATTCCACGGGCAGATTCTTGCTCGTCAAAGTCCAGCACACGGGCTGCACCAGCAAGTTCGTTGGACATCATTCCTGCGCCAGCGATGAGGTTGTCAGAGAGCGTGGTCTTTCCGTGGTCAATGTGAGCAGCGATGCACAAGTTCCTGATTTGAGGGAGAATGTGCATGACTTCTGTGGCCTTCTTGATGTTGTCTTCTTTGCGTCCCATGGTAACCACCGTGTTCTCGTTGCTTCGGCCACTGAAACGGGGTTCTTAAGTGACTCGCAGGAGAACGGTGATTCAGTAGACGAGTTGGACGTCTGAATCCGTTGCCAAAGCGATGACACCAGGGGGTCCGCTCCATGCAATTTGGTCGTCGGCAACAACCAATGCTCCGTCCCCCTCAGCATGACCAAGAACAGCCTTGACCGAACCAAAGGAACAGTGAAGTGTGGCTCCTGCGATGATGGCTTCCATCATCGGACGAATCATTGGGGTGTCGCTACCAAAATCTTCCTCAAGTTCGTCAAGATAGGCGCCATCGAGGAGTCGAACGCCGCTTGCTGCGAAAAAGACGTTCACTTGATGCCCATCGGCAATGGCCCGTGCAGCACAAGCTAGGCCGACAACGGTTTTCATGGAGTCATTCTTGGGTTCTGACACGAACTTGACAAAGATACGTTTTGACATGAACCGACGTTCATCATCAAGCAAATGAAGGTTCGTTCGCCTTGACAAGAGCCAAGCCTGAGATGCATCAGCGTGCCGAAGCAGCAATGCGCTCCAACTCTTCCTTCTTGCCCACGGCATAGGAAGTGACATCGCCTTCGCTGGCCTTGGTCAGTTCATTGATGATGCAGTTCTTCAGCGTACGCTTGGACTTGCGAGTCCCTTGTTGCGCACCCTTTGCGAGGTTAGCCAGAGCAACGTCGAGGCGTCGAGAAGGTGAAGAGTCAACCGCTTTGGGCTGAGAGACGGCACCGAACTTGATCCGAGTGATTTCTTCCATTGGTGCAGCGGAGCAAATCGCATCCACAAAGACCTGAAGAGGATTGTTCCCTGAACGTTCAGCAATTTGGTCCAAAGCGCCCTCAAAGGCTTTCATGGCGCCCATTTTCTTACCGGTGTAGGAACCAGTTCGCATGAGTTTGTTGATGTAGCGCTCAACGACCGACAACTTAGCTTTACCAAACCAGGCGTTGGCGTGGCGGCCACCGGTGTGCGGGACACCGACGGTGGACAGATTGATGTAAGGAGCAAGCCCTGGGTCTCGGCAGGTCACTTCAGAAGCGTCCCACTTTCCAAACACATTTGTTCCAATGCCTGCAATGGGCTTGACTTCAACAAC
>DUIU01000234.1 GCA_013330155.1 Candidatus Poseidonia sp.
TTGATGAGGGGAGAATCACGGTGGCCACAGTTGGAGCCGTGGTCCTCCAGTGAGGTAGAGGAAGGCCACATCATCGGACGACTGTACCATCTGGGAACCTATCCCGGGGTAAGGTTGGACCAGATTGGAACGGTGCATGGAGAACTTCATCGGTGCGAAGACATCGAAAACACGCTTGAAACACTTGACCTCGTTGAGGGCCATGATGAGCAGCACCCGGGTGAGGGGTTGTACGTGAGGGTGCCAGTTTTGGTTCAGACCGCCAAAGGAGCGGTTTGGGCTTGGACCTACGTCATCAATGAGGTGCCCAACGCATCAACGCGGTTGCAAGATGGTCGCTGGGTGTCTTGAGGCTCATTCAAGGTCCAACAGCGTGGCTCCCTGAGCGACTTGATCTCCAGCGTTGAAGTGGATGTTGGTCACGGTTCCATCGCTTGAGGCTACGATTCGGTGCTCCATTTTCATGGCTTCCAGGACCATCAATGGCGCTCCTGCCTCCACGGTATCGCCTTCGCTGACGAGTACTTCCAGCACTTTGCCGGGCATAGGGGCGACCAAACCCCCTTCATCTTCAGCACCAGTCGAGCCCGGTTCAACGCGTTCCCACTTGTATGTCCGGCCGTTCAAATGGACCCACCAAACATCGCCGACCTTGGCCGTATGAGCAAGGCACGTTCGGCCGTCTCGCAAGGTAAGGTGCAGTCGTCCCCTGTTATGTTGACGAAGTTCATGGCCTTCAAGGACGAAAGCCTCTGCGTTTTTGGAGAGTGTGACCTCAAGGGGGCCTTCCTTGGAAGCAAAGGTGTGCTGCATCAAGGAAACCTCCGTTGAACGGTGGTGAACGGGCTGACCGGGCCATCGTTTGTGGATGCCGCGACGCCATTTGTTTGGCGGCGATGCAGCCCAAGCGTTTCAGCACTCGCCGCCGCTAAGAGGGCAGCTTCTTCCAGCAGAGGTGCGGAGGGAGGGTTCCAACCATTTGGCCAGAGTTCGTCAATGGTGGTCGTGGTGGTCGAGCCGTTGACCACCGGCGTGGCGTCGCACAGGTCCCGAAGAAATTCAATGTTGGTCGTCGTTCCCAAGACCACGAATTCATCAAGCGCTCGGCGCATCTTCTGAAGCGCTTCATGCCGCGAAGGCGCCCAAACGATGAGCTTGGCCAACATTGGGTCGTAATTTGGTGTGACATCATCGCCTTCTCGAACGCCTGTATCGAGGCGGATGCCGGGACCTTCTGGGGGCCGGAACACCGCCAGCGGGCCAATTGAAGGGAGAAATCCATTGGCAGCATCTTCTGCGTAAAGTCGAACTTCAATGGCGTGACCTCGCAGCATGAGGTCGCCACAGGACATCGGTTCTCCAACGGCAATTCGAAGCTGTTCTCGGACGATATCAACACCGGTGACCAATTCTGTGACCGGGTGTTCCACTTGGATGCGGGTATTCATTTCAAGGAAAAAGAACTCCCCGGTTGGCGCTAAGAGAAATTCAACGGTTCCAGCGCCGACGTAGTTGACCGCCTCGGCTGCTGCCACTGCCGCTTGACCCATGGCTTCCCGCAATTCAGGATTCATCGTTGGACCTGGGGCTTCTTCGAAGACTTTCTGGTGCCTTCGTTGAACGCTGCATTCACGTTCTCCCAGGTGGATCGTTCGCCCGTGTTGGTCGGCCAAGACCTGAATTTCAATGTGCTTTGAGCCTGAGAGAAGCCGCTCAATGTAGATGCGACCATCGCCAAAAGCAGCCACGGCTTCTCGGCGAGCGCCTGCAGCGGCTTGGTCAAAATCTGCAGGGGCGTGAACCGCTCTCATGCCTTTTCCACCACCACCGCTGGATGCTTTGAGCAGGAGTGGATAGCCAACACGGGTGGAAGCCTCGCGAAGAGCATCGAGGGCCTTTGTTTCATCCACTTCTTCGACCTCTTCACCAGGAATCACCGGTACGCCGGCGGCCCTCATGGTCTGTCTGGCCGTCATTTTGTCGCCCATCTTCTCAATGGCAAGAGCAGACGGACCAATCCATGTCAATCCGGCCGATTGGACAGCGTTGGCAAATTCAGCACGCTCGCTGAGGAAACCAAAGCCTGGATGGATGGCGGTGGCGCCCGTGTCCTTTGCCGCTTGGATGATTTGTTGTTGGTCAAGGTAGGTTTCGGCGATGGTCTCGCCGTTGAGCAGGACCACTTGGTCGGCCATTTCAGTGAACATGCTCCCTGCATCGTTCGAGGCGCAAATCGCTACCGAGGGATGGCCGGCTTCACGGCAGGCGCGCAAGATGCGGCAAGCAATTTCGCCGCGATTTGCCACCAAGACCTTGATTTCAACCCCTCCTTATTCGTTGTCGTTGGGTTTCCAGTTCGGGGCTCGCTTCTCAAGGAAGGAGGACAACCCCTCTTGACCCTCGTTCGAGCCTCGCATGCGGCTGGTGAAATCCAGTGTCCAATTCCGCAATTCCTCATCCGTGCCCGTCCAGCGGTCAAATCCAAGCGTGAGCTCTTTTGCCAACGTGACCGCACTTGGCCCGGTGGACAAGACTTCCTTGGTCAAGCGGGCAATGTGGGCAGAAACGAAATTGTCGTCAACAATTTCTTCGATAAAACCAAT
>DUIU01000051.1 GCA_013330155.1 Candidatus Poseidonia sp.
CAACATCATTCGAAACAAGGATGGCGGCACCCACATGTCTGGACTTCGCACGGCATTAACCAGCTGCATCAACGGCTATGCAAAGAAGAAAAAGTTGCTGAAAAACGACGGATTGTCGGGCGATGACGTCCGTGAAGGCTTGGCCGCCATCGTCAGCGTTAAACATCCGGATCCTTCTTTCTCGTCCCAAACCAAAGATAAACTCGTCAGCAGTGAGGTGGCAGGTATTGTCCAAACCGTTGTGTACGAGAAGTTGAATGAATTCTTTGAGGAGAATCCAAGCGTCGGGAAATTGATTGTTGACAAGGCCCTTCTGGCTTCGAAAGCCAGAGAAGCCGCCCGAAAAGCAAGGGATTTGACCCGTCGTAAAGGCGTCTTAGAAGGCGGGGGTTTGCCAGGTAAATTGGCAGATTGCCAATCTCGGAAGCCCGAGGAATGCGAAATTTACCTTGTTGAGGGTGATTCCGCAGGCGGTTCAGCCAAGACTGGTCGCGACCGTCGCATTCAGGCCATTCTGCCCCTTCGAGGAAAGATCCTCAACGTAGAACGTCAAAAGCACAATGTTGTGAAGGTGTTCCAAAACCAAGAGATTCAGACCATGATTCGAGCCTTTGGTGCCGGCGTGGGCAACAATGAAGACGACGAGGGTGCCTTTGATACCGCCAAACTTCGCTACAACAAACTCATCATTATGACCGACGCTGACGTTGACGGCGCACACATTCGCACATTGATGCTCACGTTCTTGTGGCGTTTCATGCGACCTGCCATCGAAGGAGGCCACGTGTACATCGCCCAGCCCCCCTTGTATCAACTAAGCAAGGGGAAAATCAACCGCTATGCCTTCAGTGACGAGGAGCGAGATGCCATCACTGATGACTTGCGAGGCGACAACCCCAACGCAAAGATTGGCATCCAGCGCTACAAGGGTCTTGGTGAAATGAATCCAGAACAACTCTGGGAAACCACCATGAATCCTGAAACCCGGACCATGCTCAAGGTCACGGTCAAAGAAGCAGAAGAGACTGACCGCATGTTCGAAACACTGATGGGCGAGGATGTGCCCGATCGTCGGGCGTTTATCGAACGCCACGCGAAGGAGGTGACCAACCTTGACATCTGATGATGAAACCACAACAACTGACGACGGATCCGCTGGGCCAGGTGAGATTATCCTGAACCATTCGCTGAACACTGAAATGAAAAATTCGTACATCAACTACGCCATGTCCGTCATCATCGGGCGAGCCCTCCCCGATGCCCGTGATGGTCTCAAGCCGGTTCACCGTCGTGTACTCTACGGTATGTTTGAGGGCGGGCACACCGCTGAGAAGAAATTCAGCAAATCCGCTCGTTCCGTTGGTGAAGTGATGGGTAAATACCACCCTCACGGTGATCAATCCATTTACGACACCATGGTCCGTATGGCTCAAGAATTCTCTCTTCGCTATCCCCTCGTGGATGGACAAGGCAATTTCGGATCCATCGACGGTGCCCCGCCAGCTGCCATGCGATACACTGAGAGCCGGCTTGATCGAATTTCCAAGCACATGTTGGAAGACATCAACAAAGACACCGTGGAGTTCCAACCGAATTTTGATGATTCAGAGAACGAACCGACCGTCCTTCCTGCTCGGCTTCCAAATCTGCTGCTCAACGGCAGTGACGGAATTGCCGTTGGTATGGCCACTCGCATTCCCCCTCACAACCTGACCGAAGTGGCGGGCGCTGTGAATCTGCACGTGGATACCATCTTGGAAACTGAGGCTGATGGAAAACCATCCATCTCTATAGAAGAGTACATGGAGCATGTCAAAGGACCTGATTTCCCCACCGGTGCATCCATTCACGGCATCGATGGAATCATCGATATGTACGCCACCGGGAAGGGCCGTTTCCACGTTCGTTCAAAGTGCGATGTGTTTGATGACGACAAAGGAAAGCGCATCATCGTCCACGAGATTCCTTACCAGGTCAAGAAGGCAGACATGCTTGTCCAAATCGCTGATTTGGTGAACAAAGAAGTCGTGATTGGCATCCGTGATATCCGTGATGAATCCTCGAAAGAGGGTATCCGTGTGGTCATCGAGGTCAAAAACAACGCCGACCCACATGCCGTTTTGAACCAACTTTTCAAATCAAGCCGCTTGCAAGAATCATACTCTGCCAACATGATGGGTATTCTTGATGGTCGCCCGGTGTTGTTGGACCTTTCAACCATGATTCACACCTATGTGTCTCATCGAGAAACGGTGATTGAACGCCGTGCTGTTTTTGAACTTAACAAAGCCAAAGCCCGCGCTCACATCCTCGAAGGATTGGTGAAAGCCCAGGACCGGATTGATGATGTGGTGGCCGTTGGCAAAGCAAGCTCAAGCCGAGAACAATTCGAGTGCGTGCTGCGGGGCGATGAAACCATGGCCGGTATTGCACCCTTTGATTTCAGCGAAGCACAGGCAAAAGCCATTGCAGAGCGTCGCTTGTATCAATTGAGCCGCCTTGACGTTTCCAAAGTCCAAGACGAGCACGAAGAATTGAAGCTCGTCATCGCAGACCTTGAGGACATCCTTGTCTCACGACCTCGCCGGTTGACCATTCTGAAAGAAGAACTTGCTGAATTGGTGGACCGACATGGCGACGAGCGTCGTTCCTTCATCGACCACATGCCGTTGTCCATGAACCGAGAGGATTTGATTGAAGAGCGAGCCATCGTCATCACCCTCAGTGAAGACAACTACATTCGTCACACGCCCGTTGAAACATTCCGGACACAGAA
>DUIU01000046.1:0-1192 GCA_013330155.1 Candidatus Poseidonia sp.
TATCGGTGCATGGAACGTCGCTCGCTTGCTCGAATCCATGGCTCCGCTGCTGGACGATGTTGCTCGTCTGCAACCCGTTCTTGACCATTACATGGAGTACGCCATGAACGCACAAAGCGAGACCTGGGCCGACAAGCTCGGGCTCGGCGTTTTGCAAGAGTCGGACGAACCGCTCGTGAATGACTTGTTGACCCTGCTCGGTGCAACCGAGGTTGACATGACCATCTTCTTCCGTCTTCTCTGCTCCATCACGCAACCCGACATCACTCATCTTTCCGACGCCTTTTACGAAGGCGATGAACCCTCTGAAACGGCTTGGAATGCTTGGTTGGGGCGATGGTGGGGACGGGTGGAAGAAGAGCCTGACCGCGACACCATGCGGAAGACGAATCCAAAGTACGTGCTCCGCAATTGGATGGCACAGTTGGCCATTGATTCAGCGGAAGAGCACGGCGATTTTTCCATCGCCGAAGAACTCCATGAACTTCTCAAGCGGCCGTACGACGAACAGCCCGAGCACGAGGAAAAATGGTTCCAAAAGCGCCCTGAATGGGCTCGCCATCGCGTCGGTTGCTCAATGCTATCTTGCTCCAGCTGAGTCCAAGGTTTGGGGGTCATAGCGAAGCCCTAAGCCGAGCATGAAGCCGATGGTATTGACGACCAAATCAGAGATTTTGTTGTCCCACGTCTCCTCAACGAATTCAAACGGGAGGTAGAGTTCCAAAACTTCCCAACCGATGGAAAGGGCGAAGAAAATCCACCAATTTCGCAGCAGAAAACGCCCGATGCCAGCCCATTGGAGAAAATGACCGAGCGACCACAGATTCAGCAGCACCATCCAACGTCCTCCTCGCTCAGCACTTCATCTTCCGTGCTTATAGTCGCACCGAGGGCATGTTGTCGCAACAACTCGTATAGAGGAGAGCGGAGACCAAGCACCAATGGGAACAAAGCACACCACCCTTGGGAAAGTGCTTCACTGGGGCTTTCTCGTCCTCTACGCGTACGGGATTTTCAAGCAAATCGATGACCTCTCAGAATTGGAAGACACGGCGCTTCTGTTGTTTGAGATCGCCTTCGCCACGCTTTTTCTTGTCATCGTGATTTTGCGCTATGCCTACATGCGTCGCTTTGAAACCTTCCAAGGGGCTACCGTTCCTGTTTCAGCGGTGCACAAGAAATCGGCAAGAGC
>DUIU01000046.1:1483-5645 GCA_013330155.1 Candidatus Poseidonia sp.
ATCCACGTCGCCATGTACCTCTGCCTCGCCCTCCTCCCAATCACCGGTTTAGCCATCGCTGCCCTCTACACCCAAGGCGTTGGGGAGGAAGCGTTGGCCATGGATGTGGCCATCGGCCTTCACGGATTATCGGCCGACCTCAGTTATGTCCTCATCGTGATTCACGTGCTGGCAGCCTTGTATTCTCGCGTAAAAGGTGAAGGGGTTTGGACGTCCATGGTGCCGGTTTTCACCGAAACGGGGCCAAGTGAGAATCCCTATGTGGCGAAACTCACGGCGATGGAGCACAAGGTGGTCAGCAAAGTTGAGGCCTTCGTTGCTTCTCGGAAGAAGTGAACTTCACAAAGCGGCCTTGAACGACGTAATGACGTCTGATTTGAGCGCTTCCCAAGGGAATGTAGAGCCGTCAGGTTGGCGGCCAAAGTGGCCACCGGCTGCCGTCACGCCGTAAATGGGCGCAGCGAGGCCAAGGTCGCGAATGATGTGGCCGGGTTTGAACGAGAAATGGGTGTCGACAAGGTCAGCGATGGCCTCGTCAGCAAGCTTACCGGTACCAAAGGTATCAACACGAATGCTGACCGGGTCGGCTACACCGATGGCGTAGGCGAGTTGGATTTCACATTCGGTGGACAAGCCAGCAGCGACAACGTGCTTAGCGGCCCAGCGAGATGCGTAGGCGGCTGAGCGGTCGACTTTGGTTGGGTCCTTGCCGGAGAAAGCACCGCCACCGTGTCGGCCGCGGCCACCGTAGGTGTCAACGATGATTTTGCGACCCGTCAAGCCAGCGTCAGCGTACGGACCACCAGGGTCGGCGAAGCGGCCGGTAGAATTGACGTGGATGGTGGTCGCATCGGTCATCAGCGCTGCTGGGACGACCGGACGAATGACGTGTTCAATCACTTGTTGTCGAACCCATGCTTGTTCGGCTTCTTCAGAGCCGTGTTCAGCGATCATGTCCTTGTGTTGAACCGCGATGACGACGTTGTCGGCGTACATGGGTTGACCGTCAGCGCCGTGCGTTAGGGTGACCTGCGACTTGGCATCGGGTCGGGCCCAAGGGAGGGTGCCGTCGAGGCCGAGTTTGCTCACTTGGCGGGTCAAGGCTTGGGAGAGAGCGATGGCCAAGGGCATCCAGCGGCCTTGGTGTTCGGGGTAAAATTCGGTTTCATTGCACGCATAGCCAAACATGAGCCCTTGGTCGCCAGCCCCTTGGTCGTCGACGGACTGAACCACACCTCGATTGATGTGGGCGGATTGGCTGGTGATGAGTTCGGTGACTTCGCATAGTTCCTCTGAGGTCGCGTCCATGCCGATAACGTGGTCAACGTAGCCGATGTCAGCGGCAGTTTTTCGGGCGATGGCGACATAGTCGGGGGTGTCAATGCCAGCAGCGAGTTTGACTTCACCGGCCAAAACGATGTATGAGCGGTCTTCACGGCCCTTCACCAGTGTTTCAACGGCCACCTTTGCTTTCGAGTCAAGCGCAAGGCATGCATCCACGATGGCGTCGGAGATGGCATCGCACAATTTGTCAGGGTGGCCTGCTGCCACGGATTCCGAGGTAAAGAGCCACTCTTGCGTCATATCCGGGCCTGTTAACGCCTCTATTCAATACTTGTCGTTCTAACGATTTAGACTACAATCACTGTTTTGAGACCATGTAAAATTGGAACCCATTCAATCGCAGCATACCCTACCCAAGATGCCCTCTTCGGTTGGAATACAGCCTTTAAGTTGAAAAGGCAACGCAACGGAGCCGATTTGAACCTCCATGCCATTGAAGGATTCTTTCCCATATCGTGCGCTGCGTTATGGGATGCTTCTTCCATTAAGGTTGTATTCAAAATACGTCACGGAACCGATTATCAAACGATGGATCAAGAAATCCGAATTGATGGTTTACGTCCACGACCCAAGACGGGGGCTGTTGCGTCCTATTCTTGAGGGACAACGACTGAAATGGACGTTGAATGAAAACATCTCCATCGATGCTACCCATTGGCTGGATGTGATTGAACCGCTGCTCTCCAAACAGGATATTGTCTTTGATGTAGGCACCAACATTGGGTCTGTTGCAAACTGGTTTGCGAGCCGTACACAACATGTTCACTGCTTCGAACCTCATCCGGACAATCTTCGAATGACAAGTGAACAAATTGAAATTCGAAAGACAAAAAACATCACCTTGTCGCAAATTGCTCTGGGGTCTCAGCCTGGAACTTTGCAACTCAATGTCAAAAGTTTTCATGGCCATCACTCTCTTATTGATACAAAAATAACCCCCACAATCGAAAAGATTGATGTGAAAGTTGACACTGTCGACCGATATTGTATGACGATGAATATCGAACAGATTGATTTCCTCAAAGTGGATGTTGAGGGGTTCGAAGAAGAGGTGCTTGAAGGTGCAAAGGGTATGCTCAGTAATGGAAAAATAAAATTGGTGCTGTTTGAACACAGGAAATCGATCTTATCATCTGTTGGAAAGCTCGGCAAAGACATCTTTACACCGTTGCTCGAAAACGGGTATACTGTGTTTGGATTGGATGGAAAAATACTCAATTCGGAAGAACTGGAGAATCCACCAGACGCAGATTTCTTGGCTGCTATGAATCCAGATGAATTCATCCACAAGTTAGGAGAATCAAACGCTCCAGTATTTTGATGCGCGGAGAAATCTCTGACTCAGATTTAGCTTCATGTCCCAACGGTGTAATCGTCAAGGTAGGCGAGTTGTGCGTCGGTAAGCACATCAATGCTGAAGCCAAGAGTGTCGAGTTTGGTGGTCGCCAAATCTTGGTCTTGCTCCGTGGTAATATCGTACACCTGCTTGCCCATGGAACCGCCTTCCTTGGCCAAACGGCAAAGGGAGAGGAACTGATTGGCGAAGGACATGTCCATCACTTCGGAAGGATGCCCTTCGGCGGCGGCGAGGTTGACCAAGCGGCCACGTGCTAGCAAGAAGAGACGGCGACCGTCGGCCATGAGGAACTCCTCGTTGTCCTGACGAATCGTGCGAACAGAGGTTGCTTGCGCTTCGAGGTCCGAGATTTTGATCTCACAGTCGTAATGACCGGTGTTGCACACGATGGCCCCGTCTTTCATGGACTCGAAGTGGCGTCCAACGATGACGTCTTCCATCCCTGTAGCGGTGCAGAATATATCGCCGACCTTGGCAGCCTCGTCCATGGTCATGACACGGTAGCCTTCCATCACAGCGCGCAGCGCCGGCAACGGGTCGACTTCAGTGATGATGACGTTGGCTCCCATACCTCGAGCTCGCATGGCCACACCGCTTCCGCAGTGCCCAAATCCAGCGACGACGAAGGTCTTTCCAGCGAGGAGTACGCTGGTCGCTCGGAGAATACCGTCAAGCGTGGATTGACCTGTTCCGTAGACGTTGTCGAAATCCCACTTGGTGATGGCGTCGTTCACGGCGATGACAGGGTAGCGAAGGTCGCCAGCGGCGGCCATGGCTCGTAGGCGATGGACGCCCGTGGTGGTCTCTTCGGTTCCACCGATAACGCCTTCAGCGTATTCGGATTTTTCGCCATGAACTCGGACGATGAGGTCAGCCCCGTCGTCAAGGGTTAGGGTCGGCTTGAACTCGAGTGTTCGGTCGATGCACCAGTAGAAGTCCTCGGTGGATTGACCATGCCAAGCGTGAACGGAATAACCCTCACGAGCAATCCATGCAGCCACTTCGTCTTGGGTGGAAAGTGGGTTGCAGCCGGACCAAGAGATCTCAGCACCTGCGGCACCAATGGCTTCGATGAGCACAGCGGTCTCCTTGGTGACGTGGAGACAGCCTGCTACGCGCATTCCAGCGAGCGGTTTGGTGCGTTCTGCTTCCTCTTTGAGTTTAGCTAGAACCGGCATGCGGGCCCGAGCCCAATCAACGAGAAGAGCCCCATTTTCAGCCAGTCCAATGTCGCGGACAGTGTAATTTTCACCTTTATCCAATTCATCCATGGGCTGGCGACCTGCTCGCCCCTCTTGAACTCTATCGTGGGACCGTTCAGTCTCGGAAAAGAGGTTTTGATTGCCGAGAAGTGGACTCACCGGTAGGCGTGGAAAGACATACGCTCCTAACTGAGCGTTTGACGGAAGGGCCTCACTTCTTGTCCTTGTGCATCTGCTTGGCTTGCTTGGCCCACTCGTC
>DUIU01000134.1 GCA_013330155.1 Candidatus Poseidonia sp.
GTGATTGCGCCCATTCACGGCGACCCCCATGGGTTGGTCATTTCTTGCGGCATTGCCCCGCGCTATTCCGACATTGATGCTGGCGCTATGGCTGCTGCCTCCATCGATGAAGCCGTTCGAAATGCGGTTTGCGTTGGCTTGGACGTTGACAAGATGGCTGGCTTGGACAATTTCTGTTGGCCCGACCCCATTGAATCCGTCAAAACACCCGATGGTCGCTTCAAGTTGGCCCAACTGGTTCGGGCCAATCGAGAACTGGAACGTGTTTGTCGAGCCTACCGCCTTCCGTGCGTGAGTGGAAAAGATTCAATGAAGAACGACTATGGAACAGGAGAGCACAAAATCTCCATTCCACCTACTCTCCTCTTCTCACTCTTTGGCGACCATCCCGATGTTCGCAAAAGCGCCACCAGCGATTTCAAGTTCGCTGGCGAGAAGATCTACCTCGTCGGCTCGTCGAAGCAAGAACTCGGCGCTTCGGAACTCGCTTACATGATGGTCGAATCTGGCCGTGCAGCAGGCATTGGAGGGCAAGTGCCGCAACTCCCTCATCCGGAGCAGAACCTTGCAACCTACCGTGCCTTGTCAACCAGCATCCGTGCAGGATGGGTTCGAACGGCTCACGATTGCAGTGAAGGAGGGCTGGCTATTGCCTTGGCAGAAATGTGCATTGGTGGACGGATTGGTGCCGCCGTTGATATTGATGGCTCCGGTGAAGGCGACGTTTGGGGCCGACTTTGGGGCGAATCCCTCGGGCGCTTCGTTGTGGCGGTATCACCTCAGCATGAAGCAGCGTTCTTGGCGGCCATGAAAGGACACCCGACAACCGTTCTTGGCGAGGTCGTCGCCGACAACAACCTCGTCATAACCGATGGTGATGATGCCTTGGTTTCAATGGATGTTGACACCATGGCGGCGGTTTGGAAAGGGACGCTTGATTTGACTGGAGGGGTGGTTTGATGAAACCAAAGGTTGCTGTTCTCTTCGGGTTCGGTATCAACTGTGACCACGAGACCAAAGCTGTCTTTGAGTTGGTTGGAGCCCACGCCGAACGCATTCACGTGAATCGATTTGTATCGGGAGATGCATCGCTTGAAGCCTACGATATTCTTGCCGTCCCAGGAGGGTTCTCCTTTGGAGACCACCTTGGAAGCGGGCGCCTTTTGGGTAACCGTATGCGGTTTGCCATGCGCGAGGCTCTGATGGCGTTTGTCAACGCTGGAAAACCCATCATCGGCATCTGCAATGGATTCCAAGTCTTGGTGAAAACCGGTCTTTTACCGGGGCCTGAACAAGGGACTTCACCTGACTTTATTCAGCGTGGCAGCCTCACCCTCAACGACAGTGGTCGATACGAAGACCGTTGGGTCACCCTTGAGTTTGACCCAGAGAGTCCGTGCATCTGGACCAAGGGCATGTCTCGAATCGAATGCCCCGTACGTCATGGTGAAGGAAAGTACGTGATGCCTACGGTAGCAGACCTTGACCGGCTGAACTCCAATCATCAATTGACGGTCCGCTACGTCGACCCAACAACACCGGTAGGAAGTGGCCTTAGCGACGAACCACTCCCCTATCCGTTGAGCCCCAATGGGAGCATGCGAAACATCGCTGGAATATGTGATTCAACAGGATTGGTGTTTGGCCTTATGCCCCACCCAGAAGCCATCTATGCTCGGTGGCTCCATCCAACTCATACTCGACAAGATGCCGACACACACGGCCCGTCCTTGGATGGATGGGAAGGCGCCGGCCTTCAGTTGTTCAGAAATGCGGTTGAATACGTCCAACAACGCTCATGAGTGAAGGGGCATGGACTCGAAACCACGATCCATCCACATCGATGCACTGCGCGGCTTGGCTGTTTTGCTGATGGTTCTCGTCCACGCGGCGGCAACTTGGGAACCGCCTCTTTCAGGAGAAACACTCGTCTTGGGTATTCTTGTTTCAGCCGGTGGGGGGCTGGCAGCCCCCTTGTTCGTTGCCTTGCTCGGTTGGGGGTTGTTGCAGAGGCAGCTGAGCGGCAAACAACGCGTTTGGCGAGCAGGGTGGCTTTTTGCCTGTCAACTTGTGGTGAACCTTAGCGCACCACACCTGTTTGAGCCCTGGACGCCAGGCGTGCTTTCATTGATGGGGATACTCATCCTGACAGAAAAGTGGTGGGGTCAGTGGTGGCGCCGGTCTTCCACGCCGCAGCGCACCTTTGGTGCAGTGGCTGTTTTGGTACTTCTCTTCATCACACTCTTCGAGACCTGGCAGGGCCCATCGAATTGGGAATCACGGGTCGCTTCAGAGAGTGCAACTGAATGGATCGGCCACCTCATGTTGACCGGCCTCTATCCATTCATTCCTTGGGCCATTTTTGCAGCCCTTGGGATGACCATTGCTTCACTTCGAGGAGAAGACCATCGAACCGTTCTGTACCGAACGATTTCCGGTGCTGGATTCCTGGTGTCATTGGTTGTGCTTGTTGATGCCTTGCGGCAACAGAAGACGTGGGCTTTGCCGACGGGAGACGCCTCCTTGACGTTCTTCCCAGCCAACGCACCTTTCATCATTGCAGCACTCACGGGCGCTGCTCTGCTTTGGTGGATAGCCGAGCGAACGGAGGTATTCACCTTCTTGTCCGACCTCGGTCGAGTTTCCTTGACCGTGTACGTGCTTCACTTCTTCCCAATGACTCTCTTCCACTCGGTGGATGAGGTCTACAGCTTGTCCTCGACATTGACGTCCCTGCTGGTTGTCGGGTACACACTTGGCTGGATGGTGTTCGGATCGTGGTTGCACCGCCGTATCCCTCACCTTACGCTTGAAGCGCTGATGAAGCGACGGGAACCTTCCTGAATCCTCGAACCACTGCGGGTGTAGCAACCAACCTTGGTTGTCAGTCTGGACTGATTCCAACCGAGGGAAACAGGGCGGCTTAAGCCACCCTGCTTCCGGGGGTCGGAGAACCTTGTGAGAATCACTCAGCAGCTGCGAGGGCTTCGGTAGCCTTCTTGGCTCCCATCCATGCAACGACACCGAAACCAATCTTGTTGATGATGTC
>DUIU01000073.1:0-2343 GCA_013330155.1 Candidatus Poseidonia sp.
ACCTTCTCCTCGACCTACGAAGGAGAAACGGCCTCGCTCTCCGTGCAGATCAATCTGCTAGAGGTTGATGGTGTTGAACTTCTGCCACCGAGTGAAGATCGGGTCTTGGTGAGTCCTGGTTCATCCACCTCAATGGCGATCACACTTCGCAACATTGGCACCTCCAATGTCTCGCTCTTGCCCACGCTTTCTGGGCTCCCTGCAGACGTTGATGTCGCCTACGATGTGCTTGAGGTCCAATTGAACCACAGTGCAGAACAGGTGGTCGTCTTGACCTTCAATGCTGCAACGGGTTCAACCCCTGGTACGTCCGCCATATCCTTGGTCTACCAAGATGCTGCCTTCAGCGTGGCCTACAACTTTGATGTGGTCGTCGTTGACCGTGAGGAGGTCGCTGTTAACAGCGTTCAAACCCGTCTCTTGGCCAGCCCCAGTTCGGTGTCAAGTCTCAACATTGATGTAACCAACCTCGGTACCTCATCGGATGTCTATGTTGTTGAATGGACCACTCAAAGCCAAGGAGACTGGTTTGACTTCACCCTCACCCCCACCACCTTCCAACTGACATCTGGTTCGACTCAACAGGTTTCAATCGGCGTTCAAGAACGGTCTGCTGGGGCTCCAGACAACGGTGTTGTGTACACTCTACGGGTTGTTTCCACCAGCAACGCTGAAGTGAGCGACATGGTGAACTTGACCATCCAACCCGTCATGGCTGGAGCGACCCTCACCGTCTTGGCTGATGTTGGCGAAGCAAAGCCGGGTGGATCGGTGTACGGGTCCTTGATTTTGACCAACACTGGCAACACGGAAGACACCTTCTCCATAACAACGGTGGGCACGGATTGCGGGCTTGATGCCACGGTAACCCTCGCCCCTGGTCTCTCCACCGAGGCTCTTGGATGGTCCTGTGTCGTGGCCAATGATGCAGCAGCAGGCCCCAGTGCGTTGTCGTTCCGTGCCGTCAGTTCGGTACGGAGTAATGTCGTGGTTGAACAAAGTGAACTCTACACGGTAGAGGTCGCTTGGCCGGGTGATTCTTTGGTGGCTTTGTCATTTGCAGATGGCCGCCTTTCCCTTGGCGTTGACAGTTCTACATCAACCGTCTTGACCGTCTCAAACCTCGGCAATGCAGAAGTTTCTGGAACCTTGGACGCGTTTGGTAAAGACACGGGTCTGGTCATTATCGAGTGGACACGCATGAGCGATGACACCGCCACGAGCGATTTCACCCTCACTTCGGGTTCGAGCATTGATTTCCTTCTAACCATCACATCGAATACCGCTCGCACGGCTTCATCTGAAGTTGTGGTTCGAGCGACTTCTATCGGTGGAGGCGTGCTCACCTCCGACGAGTCAATCCCTCTTCCCATCACCCTTGAGGGGCCTGCCCTACCGCCCAATGGTTTGGCCTTGCCACTCGGAGTGAATGTCAGTCAGTCCGCTGCGCTTGGCGTGATGGGGGCCGGCTGGCTGTTGGCCATCGTCGCCATCCAATTGCTACGTCGACCTTCTCGCAAGAGCGAGGAAATCACGGAAGAAGAATCAGAGGATGAGGATGATGACGACGAAGAAAAGGAACTTCCGGAACTCGGCTACAATGAATGCCGTATGGATGGCGAATCCAAGGTGTCCTGTCCAAGTTGCGAAGCACGCTTGGGTGTTCCAAGAGGCAGTGTTCCACCGTTCAGATTCAACTGCCCGCAATGCGGTGAGAAGATTCGCGTCGTCGAGTGATCACTGGCGCTGAGCCACCAGCAAGAACGCCGTGTGTCCGAACGGACCGTTCACGGGACGCATGCCGCCTTTGGAAGCCCGTCCCCATTCGCGTTCCATCAATTCGCCAGCCCACTCAACGGTGAGTCCAGCGGCTTCACATGCCTCCCAAGAACGTTCCATTTGAGAACTGACGGGGCAGTAGCAAGCAAGTCGCCCTCCAGGCAAAAGGAGTTGTGAACAGGCTTCAATCGCCGGAGGGTGGTCTGGCAGGTCAAGGATGATGGCATCAAATCCGTCGGCGACTTCGTTGATGGCCTGAATGCTTTCTTCAATGGTACCTTCGATGTGGTGGTGCGTTGGGCTTTCACCCCATGAAGCGGTGGTGCGACGAAGATTCTCGAGCGCGACTTCCGCATGCTCTGCACGCGGTTCAACGGTGACATGGGTTCCACTTTGTCCGATGACGCGTTGGATGTACATGGAAAGGCCAGCACTTCCGATGCCAGCTTCCAACACCTTATCGTTGGGGCCAAGGCCAAGCCGGGCAAGGAAAAATCCAGCGTCCTTGCTTCCAATGGTTTGGGCCCTGCGCATCATGCCTTTGGACAGTTCTGGAAGCCGAGG
>DUIU01000073.1:2663-3268 GCA_013330155.1 Candidatus Poseidonia sp.
GGGAGACGAAGAAGTTCTTTCTGACCAATTTCAACACGGCCACCCAACGGGATATTTTTCAGTGATTCAACCGGATTGAACACGCCTAATCCCTTGACCTTCTGTTGATGGTTGCTCAATTCAACGACGTAGGTTTTGCCATTGTCTTCCACCAACACGGCCCATTCTTCGGAGGTCACAGACCACGCCAGAAGGTGGTGAATGTTAAAGTTCGCATGCCTGCTAATAACAGTTGACTGCGTCGATGTCGTAGGATGGGGGGGCAGACGATAGGGCGAGTGTTTCATATACCCACTAGAGCCTGCACAAATCATGAGTACCGTGACGCGAAGCCTATCCCTTGGTTTGGTTCTATTGTTTGTTGGCAGCCTGCTCTCTGGTGCTGCCCTTGAACTGAACAAGGATTCAATCCCCACAGAACTGAATGATGAACCTGTCGTTATGGAGGCGACCAGTCCCGGCCACCCTGTGTTTGCCGAGTACATGGGCGCCCACTGGTGTGGTCCGTGCCACACGGCCTCTGCCAACCTTCACAGTCTCTACGGAACCAATGGCGGCGGCGGAACCCAATCTGAGGACTTCACCTACATCTCCTTCTGGGAATC
>DUIU01000231.1 GCA_013330155.1 Candidatus Poseidonia sp.
ATGTGTCGCCAAAGTTCCATCATGAACGACTGGCAGAAGCGCATGACTTCGCCGTCAGATTTTCCCTTTGGGTTGAAATCGGATCCACCTTTACCGCCACCCATTGGAAGACCGGTCAAGGAATTCTTGAAAATCTGCTCAAAGGCGAGGAACTTCAGAATGGAAGCGTTAACGCTAGGGTGGAAGCGAAGACCACCTTTGTAGGGGCCAATGGCGCCATTGAACTGGATTCGGAATCCGCGGTTAACTTGAGTTTCGCCTGCATCATCAACCCAGGGGACGCGGAAATGAATGAGGCGCTCAGGCTCCACCACTCGCTCAACAACTGAGATGTACTCCGGATTTTCCTCGAGAACGGGTTCAAGCGATTCGAGAACTTCTTTCACGGCTTGGTGAAACTCGGGTTGTTCAGGGTCTCTGGCTACGACTTTTGCATAGATTGCGTCACTGGGGCTCATTGGCATACCTTCTCACACCTGTAGGTGTCTTGCGCCGCCCTTATGCAGACCCTTTCTAATGGTTACCCCTGTACTCCCTCGGATTTTACCAATTGAGCAACGGAGAGAGCGACTCAGAAACTGCAAACGGTGAGGTAGCGCTCAAGTCGTTCAACACGGCGCTGACCATTGGCGTCTACTTCACCCATGGCGCGAATGGATTCCTCAATCAGGGCATGCTGATCTTCCTGAAGGCCAATAATGCGACGGAGGTGGTCAAGCATAGCCCACTCGTCTTCACTGATGATGTCATCATCAAGGGCGGCGATGAGGGCCGATTGGTAGGTGGTGGCATCGCCCATCTGATGGGTTGCAAATTCACTTTCTTCATCAAACGGAGAGGAGGCATCGCCTGCGACGATGGAACGGCATTCCGCCGTGTCAGCGGGTGCGACCCCCAGTGCTTGAGCCAGGATGTGCAGAATTTGAGCTTCGTCGTCGGTGACAATTTTGTCATCAAAGGCCACACGTAGCGTTTCGAGGTATAGGAAGAGTCCACGGGTTGGAATCAGCGTCATGAACGGACTTGAGGGCGCCTCGTCCTTGAAACTTCGCTCGCTGGGGCGTAGTCCCTCATTTCGCCTTGTAATACAGGTTATGACATATTGTCATCATATTAGATACATTTATATGGCGCCAGTCATGACCTACATCTACAGGAGGAACCCGGATGACCCAGCCCACCAGTGCCGTCTCACTCAGAATCACTGAGGAGGACTTGGCTTTGCTCGATGCCCGCATCGGCATGGATGGCGCCCGTAGTCGGTCTGACGTTGTGCGTTTGGCCATTCAGGAATTCCTTCACAATCAACCGCTTCTTCAAGGAATGAAGAGCGTTCGAATTCCTCTTGGACGTAATGACCAATTGCAACTTGGAAAATTGTACGAGCTCCAGGGCACAACCCCTGAGATCGCCGCCCAAGAAGGGCTCAAGTTGTACATGAGAAAGGCCGCTGCTGAATTAGAAGCGGTCTCAAGCACCTTCGATTCCGCTCTGGAGGCGTCCAGAGAAGGAACGATACGACGCAGCGAATACCAAGAATGAATTGGTGAGAGACTGGAGGGGATGGGATGAATTGGCAAAACTCAGGCTACAACCTAGGTGATGCCACCCTTGGAACTCCGCAAGACCGGCCTGTCTTGCAGAGTTTTGTCTCGCTGTATCAGCGTGCCCGCCGTGCACGTCTTGGCCTTGGTTCCCAAAACCAAACACCCCCACACGCCTCCCTGGACGACGGACAGGGAGGCCCAGATTCCACCCCCGTCAGTTGATGCGGTGGTTCCCCGTGCCCAGCCCCCCACATATCTGGGCACATTGACCAAGACCAGTGAAACCTGTGACCTTCATGCCAATCCTTTAGGAGGGTCGCCGTGGTATGAGCGTTATGAACGAGGGAGAGGTCAATGTGGATACCGCCACATATCCCTTTCTTGCTCACTCCACCCCTCGTCCAGGCCAACTTGAAATGATTCAAGATGGAATTAAGGCCTTGGAGCGAGGGGGATTCCATCTCGCTGCGGCACCAACTGGAATCGGTAAAACCGCAGCGTCGCTCGCCTCTGCCCTTGAAGTAGCCAGCCAAGCCCCACAGAAAAAAACCGTATTTTTTCTTACATCGCGGCAGACTCAACACCGAATTGTCGTTGATACGGTCCGGAGAATCAATCAACGACGACAGGGGATGATGCCGGTTCGATTGGTGGACATGGTCGGACAAGCAGGCATGTGCGTTCAACCCTTTGCCAAAGAATCACCGCTGGTCTTTTCGTTGCTTTGCAGCCAAGCACGAAAAACCCGTTCGTGCAAACCATGGATCACTTCTGCCCCGGGTTTGAAAGAAAGGATTCTTGCCCACCCTTTGCACGTGGATGAATTGGTTGACATCAGTCGAACCCATACCGCTCACGGTGAACCAGCACAAACATGTCCGTGGAAAGCGGCGAGGGAAGCGGTCAGTGGGGCCGATGTCTTCGTGGGAGATTACAACCACCTGTTCGATGATGGAGTTCGTGATTCAAGCCTCAAAGCGATGGACCTCTCGCTTGAAGACATTATCATCGTGGTTGATGAAGCTCACAACCTACCCGGCCGGATAAGAATGACCCTCGAGAAGCGTTTGACTCGGACCATGATTCGAAACACCCAAATTGAACTGGAGGAGTTTGCAGGTGTCCTCGCTCAGGCCAGCAAAGCACCTGGTGGCGAAGCCCTCTCACTCACACATGGACTTGCATCGTGGGCTTTTGAAGTCCTCAAAGCATCAAGGGGAGGTTTTGATGCACTCTTCAGCCAATACCTCCGAGGCTTGCAGGGACAGGATGAGGAAGCGGAGGTGCGCGTTGACGATGTTCTGAGTGTGTTCCATCGAGCGTGCGACACCGTTGAGGGAAAAGCCGGGCAACAACAACTCGGGCCAACCAACTCAAAACACCCTGAAGTTGACGTGGCGGTTCGTATCCATCAACTCCGAGACGTCCTCGCCAGTGTTGATGTTGACATGGAAGCGGGTGACGATGGGAATCCAATGGAACCAAACGCCCACAAAGTTGCGGAGATCCTTGATTGCATGATTAAATTCGGTTCAACACCAGCCCTGACGATGGTGTACGACACGAAGGGAAAAGATGGACGCATCACGACGCATCTTCTTGACCCAGGCCTGGTATCAAAACCGGTGTTTGAACAGTCCGCTGGCGCCATTCTCATGTCTGGAACCTTGTACCCTCCAAGCATGTACGCCAACATCCTGGCCCTCCCACAGGCACGAACTACTTCCGTTGCGTATCCCTCTCCCTTCGCCGCCATGCGTAGACCGGTGGTCGTGGCCAACAATGTCACCACCAAATACACTGAACGAGGTCCACAGAACACCCAAAATATTCGAGCTCACATTCAAGCACTTATCGACGGCGCACCGGGAAATGTTGCGGTCTTTGCACCCTCCTACGCCATGTTGAACGAGGTGGTGTTGGAAGGACATTTCAGTGGAGCTCGAGTCATGGCAGAGAGTCGAGAGTGGACCAAACAAGACTTGGACCAAGTGGTTGACACATTACTGGAGGAAAAGCGAAATGGACGCAAAATCCTCCTCGCAGGTGTATTTGGGGCCCGCCTTTCGGAGGGCGTAGACTACCATAGCGGAGCCCTCGACGCCGTGGCTTGCATCGGCATCCCAAATTCACCCCCCTCAGTGCTATCCAAGGCCTTGAAGACCTATGCCGAAGAACGGTTTGGCAGAAATCTCGCCTGGCGCTACACTGTTTCTCAACCCGCCGTCAACGCCATTCTTCAGGCCATGGGCCGGCCAATTCGTTCCATTGGTGACCGAGCGCTCATCCTCCTGCTGGATCGCCGAGTCACCGAACGCACCTATGCGGGCTGTTTCCCCAGCGATTTACGGATGAACGAGGCGAGCGATGACGATTCGACTCGGCGTTTTGCTCGGCGGTTTTTTGCGAAAATCCATCCTGACCACACGTTGGAAACTGATTGAACCCCGTCCGAAGGTTCATGTGGGCTCGGCCGTTCCAAAACTGCATGGTCGAATGGGAAGTCTTGGAAATAAGCTCGGAGGAAACCCCTTCCGAAGGGAGAGAAACACCTGTGCTTGACGGATTGCAAGCAGATGCAGCAAGCCTCCAAGCCGATTTTGAGACCTCTTCTCCACATCTTGCTGAAGTCCGACAGCGTCATACCGAAGTGTTGGTCACTGCAGGAATGCTCCCCGAGACTGGACTGGCAGAGATTCATCCCGAACGTGCCCTTGCTTGGGTCGTTCAAGGCATCAATGGACGAATGAACCCTGACGGACTGAGCATCCCCCTTCTTGGGACCACAGAAGAAGCCATTCAACTTCATGTGAAACACACCGAAGAAGCGACCTTGGTCAAGCTCGACATCGAGGACCCCGAAGGTCCGAACTTGGTTCGTGAATTCCCATTGCCCACGGAGGCTGCTGGTACCTTGTCCGCTGACTTCAGCCACGGAAGACTCAGCCTTCGCTGGTGAACATCATCGGTTTGGTATCGCTTGGATCTGAGCGATTTCGCCACTCATTCGAGTCAAGGCTTGCACCGCTACTTCTTGGTGCTGCGCACCCATCTCTTCTCGACTGTACCGAGCCATTTCGAAGGTGTTGTCAAGAGCGGTGAGCGCATCCTCTGAGACTCCCTGGAGAGCCTGGCGGATAGCGAATTCAAACTCACGAACGGTCTCGAAATCCCTTCGTAGGAAGCCACGTTGTTGCAATAGACCACAGAGGTCTTGGTAGCAGGTAAAGATGGCTTCTCGAACAGCATCTCCAGCCGCCAACAATTCAGCCGTGTAGGCAAAGACTTCAGCAGCGTCCTTGAGCAGGTCATCAGCGACCTTCTTTCGACGGTACATGACAACGCCACCGGCGACAAGAGCCGCAAGGATGAGCACCACAAGATAGGACCACCAAGGCGTATCCGTTTGTTCCGCTGCAAACTCGTATTGCGGGGCGAAGCCTTCACTCCGCAGAGTCTCAAACGCCTGAATGCTTTGGGCAGAGAGGCGTGGGTCGTTGACGATAATGTCCATGGTCAATTGACCCCAAACATCGACATCGCCGTACGGCGGGTCTGCGTCAAACACGAAGGTGGCTTTGCCGTCATCAACGGTCTGTGCCCCACGGTTGGCAAGTTGTGATTGGTTGGCATCGTAAAGATAGACGACCACATCAATGCCAAGAATTCCGTTTCCAGTGTCTTCGGCAATGACCGTTATGCTTCCACCAACCACCTCTTGTTCATCTTCGACGACCTCATAGAGATCGACGGTAATGACGGCATCCACTTGAACAAACACCGTCTGACTGATGCTGGCAGCATTGAGGTAGAGGGTGTCGTTTCGGGCCATGTCAAGGAAGAAGTATTGCGAACCCACATCAAGCCAGAAGGGAGCCGTTGCGCTCAGTGAGTAATTGCCGTTCGACCACGAAACCGAACTGGTTGGGAAACAACGCGCTCCTTCACGGCCACTCTCGCAGTCGGAACCGTTGCCGATGGAAAGGAGCAAATTCTCGAAGACTTCTCCTGAACCGCCGACTTCTTGTATTGAACCGGAATAGAAAACCGGTTCAAACACACCATCTGACCGGGTTACAACCGATGACCGGGTGGCAGCGTCCACGTTGATGGTCACGTCGGACCAAACACGAACAGCGTTCTCAGCATCGGCCGGCAAGTGGGCTTGTGTTCCTTCAAACAGTACCGTGATGGTGTGGTCTCCACGTTCCAAGTCCATCGTGGCCGGAACGGTGGCACTCCAAGCACCATCGGCTCCTGTGGTCGTGGTGAACAGCGTGTTGCCATCCAGTTGAACCAGGAGTTCAAATCCTACGAGTCCGTCTCGGTCAACCGTATCGAAATCGTACAAACGACCGTTGAGTTCCCATGTATCTCCACGTGTCGCATCAATTCCATCTTCGAACAGAAGTGTCACCCACGAGCGATGGGAGAGGAAGAAGGTGGCATTACCTTCACCTCCTCGGTAATAGCCTTGGGGAGCAACCTCGGCGACCAAGGTTTGGTTTCCAAAGTCAAAGATGTCCGGCACCAGCCATTCAAAGGTGAAGTCGCCGTTTGAATCAGTGGACAGGGTCGCAATGAGAATTCCCTCGACGACAAGTTGGACATCGTGGTTGGCAATACCGACCAGTTGGTTATCAACAACTGAACCGCTGATTGAAACCGTTTGATTGACCGCTACGGGAGAGGAAATATCGACGGTGACCAGGACCGGGCTGAAGATCTCCCAGAGGCCTGATGCATTGCTGGGCAAGTAAGCGACCGTTCCGGTGAATCGGGTCTCAAGCGTGACCGGACCCAATGGTGCATCCGATGGAACGGGGTGAACGGCTGAGAATTCCCCGGTTTCATCGGTGGTGGTGTTGGTCAGCCATTGTCCACCAAGCCAAATTTCAATGGTCATGTTGGATAGTGGGTTATCAACCACGTCAAGCAACCTACCTTGGATGGTCATCGTGGTCTCACGATCTGCATCCCCGCTGGCGGTTAAGAGCAAAATCTTGGTTGGAACACTGACGTTGAATTCAACCGTTGCTGAACTTGGCATGTAGTATTCTGGATTGTTGGTATCTCCAAATCCAACCGGGTCAACCCATTCACGTCCACCACGGAACTCGACCCCAATCTGGTGAGGGCCAGCAGCGGTGTCATCGGGTAGCGTGTAAGCAAAGGTGTAGGCACCGGTCATGTTATCGGTTTCAACACTCGCCACAGGCACACCGTCAAGCAGAAGATGGATAATGGCCGTAGAAGAGACGCCGTTGCTTTGCAGGACAAGCCCAAGGTCGTCAAGCAGCGTGCCGTTGACCACGAGTGTATCCCCTGCGACAAGAACGGTTGGAGCGTCGCTGATGACAAGGTCAGTTTGACCCAATACAACGAAGCGGGAGGTGGCGTTGGTGCCGACAATACCGGTGGTTCCCGCAACACCAGCGTAGGTGGCGTGAATGCCGGTTGGCCCAACCGTCATGTTGGCAGGCACCGTGAGGTTGCCCCAAGCTGAACCGTTAGCGGCGGTGAGCACGGTGATTTGGACCGGAGAACTTCCCTCGAGCGTTGAGGCCAGAGAAACAAGGACGCTTTGATTGTCCAACGGCAAGCCCTGATTGTCTCGAAGCAGTACCGTGAATGAGACAGGAGTCCCTCGTTCGGTTCGGTCGTTCAGCGAAGGCTGACCGATACTATCGAGTGAAGGGGTGATGAAATTCATGACAGAGAAACCTCGAGAGTCAAAGGTCGTGTTGTTATTCGAACCAACGTAATAGTTGACATTCGGAATGTAAGTGGCTTCCATCACGTGGTTTCCAGCAGCAAAGGTTTCGCTCAATCGAATGGTGGCGTTCCAAAATCCATCAACACCAATGGCCCCACCAGTCGCCGTAAAGCCGGAGGGTTGTCCGTCAATGGAGAACAACACGTTGGCATTGGGCAACACGCTGTTGTCTCGCTCAACAAGTCCTGAACCGTTGTCCGAAACGATTTGACCACTGATGTTGAACGAGGTCCCAGCCACTGGGTTGGCCGTAATATCGTCCACCACCAAGAAAGTCAGCGAGCGCACGGTTATGCTGGTCAAGTTGGCTGTCGTGGAGAGCAGGTCCGTTGAACCATTGAACATCATCTGGACAACGATCAGCCCCAATGGATGGTCGTAAGGAACAGAGAATGTAAAGTTGGCAAATCCTTCTCCGTCGGTGGTTTGTGGCGCCAACCAAGTTTCATGGAATTGCAATCCGACTTCATAGCCCGAGAGTGGAGCAAACATATCCGAGGCTTCAACGAGCTTGGCTGACATGTTGATGTCATTGCCACGGTTGATGACCACGGCATTGAGCGGTTGTAAGTTCTCAAGCCGTGAGACACCCATCACTTGTATGGGAGATTGTGCGGAGGCCGTGAGGTAGAACGGCGACGAATCGTTGACCACGCTGATAACCAGGGTGTGTGGGCCACGTGTGGTCCCGTTGCCGGCGCTATCGGTAGGCACGGTCATGTTGAAGCTCCCGTTGTTGGTCGTAGCGATGTTACTCAAGAGCAACTCTTCAGGATTTTCAAGCCAGAAAACATTGAGGCGGACGGCTGAAATCAAGGGGCGGCTGGAATTCTCAGCGTCTTGAACCTGACCAACCACATTGAACGGTACGCCGGCAGTGACCGTGCTTGGCACGGAAGAAATCAGGATTGAACTCGTCACTTGGACGGTCACGTTCACGATGGTTGCGTTTCCATACCGACGGCTGTTTCCAGCAGCAAGGGCCGCCGAGAGGTCATCTTGGACGACGATGCCGAGGTCGTAATAACCCGGAGAGATGGAAGATGGAGTGAACGGTAGCGTGGCGTTGCCTTCTGCATCCGTGGACACTGTACCAAGCGTTTGGTTGGTGTTTCCGTAATCCCAAATGTAATCCACACTGGCCCCACTGATGTTGGAGTTATCGGCAATGTCAGTGATTTTGGCATTGAAGGAGATCGTATCGTTCATTTCAACAATGTACGCCGACCGCTCTGCTTCCACGACCACCTCGGTGATAATTCCACCCAAGGTTGAGATTTGGGTAGGCGGAGACGGTGGAACGGCTGAATCAACAAAGGTGTAGTAGGCGCCTCCGGCAGGTGCTTGGGTGAGGAAATCAAAGTCCACGACAAACTCGTAAGCGTCCGATGGCAGGTTGTTGGGCATTGTAATTGGAATATCGAAGGCCCCTGTGGAGTTGTTGAGGCTGGACTGAGCGACATCGATGGGCCCTTGTTCCGTGAACAAAGAAACCGTGATGAGGGTGGTGTTGTTGAGTACAGGCGTCAGGTAAACGGAATCAAAGACGTCCCCGAACAGACGTGTGGAGTTGCCCATGAAGGTCCAATCCTGAGCGATGGACAAATTCCACCCGATGTCGGCCATCACGCGCATGGAACCATTGCCTGTTGAGGGTTGATAGAACGATGAACCGTTGAAGGAAATATCGATTGGGTAATCGCCTGCACTGAGATTGGCGGCCAAGGGGAAGGCGATTTCAAGGATATCGAGGGTGGGGTCAACAGTTGTGTTAAACCAAGAACCGTTGAAACTAAAGTCGTAATTTCCGAGGATATCTGCCCCGGCAGAAATACCACGATGATCGTTGATTTGTACCGTGAGAAGGGCGTCTTGCCCACGCACCTGAGATGATTCAAACACCTCAAAGTTCAACAAACCTCGCAAGAAGTAGGGTGCCCCTGAGCTGAGGTTAGCATCATCGGTTGCCGGTAGGGTTGCTGGGAAGAAACGGAGTCTTGCCTCGATTTCACCAGCCGCCACCATCACATTCGTGGGAAGTTGGAATTGAAGGGAGAATGTTCCTGTGACACTTAGATTGAACAATTCCAGCCACTCATCGCCTGAATCGTTGGCTCGTATGGACAATTGCAAATCACCGGCCAGCGACACGGGAGAAGTTCCCAACGAGACTGCACTTCCGTTAACGTAGATGTCATCACCCAGCAAGAAGATACTGTTGTCGGCCAGCGGGCCTTCGATGGTTGCAGTTAGATTCGGCGCATCCGTAACATTGAGCACAATCCCCGTGGTGGTTGGATTGAGATGGAACGTGGCTGGAGTTGCACCTGAGACCGATGTGTCTTGCCAACCTGAGAAACCAAGGGTCGCTGAAAGGTTGCCTCGTGGCTCCGACTCGCTCAGGTTGAGCGTGATGGTCCATGAACCACTGAGGTCCGTTTGAGTTGAGAAATTTTGAGCGCCGTCTACCGCCGAAGTATAGGACAACCACACGGTTTGATTGGGCATGTTGAAAATTTCATCAGTGGGTTCGTTGGCCAACACCAGACGCCCCTCGAGAACGGTGGTTGCACCAGCGCCAGCAATAGGGGCGTTGATCACCTGTGGAGCGGTGTGGTTGAGTGTAGAATTCTCCGTGAGGTTGACAAAACCATCGAAGATGACACCGTCATGTGAGACGTATCCCGATTGGCGGTGTTCAATGACGATGTTGTGCATCCCTGGCGCCGTGGGAGCACTTGGGAAACCACTGAGCGTGAAGGTCCCGTTCGCATCGGTTATGTTCTCATCGAGCAAGCGCTCTTGTGTTGCACCTGCACCGGGCACGAAGGGTGCATCCTCGACCGGCGTAAGGTAGGAGAAGACACGAATGTCCTGAATTGGTGTTCCATTGGCAACGTAGCGAAGTTGACCTGTTACGCTGATGGTGTCGGTGCCGTCCCGAGTGACAGTCATGGTTGAGATGGTTTGATTGACAATCTCGACTTCCTCTGCTGGTGGGCAAGGGTCAAATGGAATCCATCCAAGGTCGGTGTTGCCATTGGCACTGTTTTGCTGCAATCGGACTTCAGACCAGGTGGTGGCGTCCGTAGAGTAGACAGCATATCCGTCTCCAGTCCATGTTCCACCAACATAGCCGGTGACCTGGCGAGCGGGTAGGCCTGCGAGACGAGCCATA
>DUIU01000071.1 GCA_013330155.1 Candidatus Poseidonia sp.
GTTTCTTCGCCAACCATGGCATCAACGATGGTTCCGTTGTGCCCTTCTGCGCCCAACACTGGAGGGATGGTGATGGTGAGGGTTTGGGAAGTGGAAGTAGGAATCACATTCGCACTGCTGTGGGCAGAGCCGAGGGTCGGTGTCGCCGTGATGGGGATTGAAAGCGAACCCGAAACCGAATAATCGTCGGCAGGACCTTGCACGGTCAAGACAGCGTTGCGCGTTTCTCCGAGCGACATTCCTGGTATGGAGGTTGGCGTGAGGCCAATGGCCCATCGCGATGCTTCGGTAAAGCCGCCGGTCGAATCGGAAGTAAACACAGGCGTCCCCAGTGAAAGCGTGGTATCGACCGTCTCAGACAGTTCGGTGATCAGGTTGTGTCGGACTTCAACATCAAGGTCAAGGATCGCTTCCAATCCACTCCCTTGCTGAGCTTCAATGACTTGCTGCACCGTCATGTCAATCGATTCAGTTGGAAGGCCGGGGTCGACAACGATGACAGGAAGAATTCGGACCGGTGTGGCGTTGACTTGCGGGATGCCTCCGTTGGTCGATGTCGCTTGGGCCCAGATGGACATGGTGTCGCCAGCGCCGTTGTCTTCTGCGTCAACCAAGGGGTTCTTGATGACCGGTGGCGTCACCATGAGGGTCGCATTGACAGACGCTCCGGGTTGGAGCGTTCCGGTCGTGGCGCTATTGAAGGACAAATCCCAATTGATTGGATTGGAAGAAATACCGGCATCAAGGGTGAAGGCCGTCGGCGCATTACCGTTGTTTTGGACCTTCACTTGGATGGGGGTTGGAGCGCCTGGAGTCAGGGATTTCGTGTCGCTGTCCATTTCCACGGACCCTTCATAGGATTCACCAGCCAAAATCGTCGTGGACACCGTCTTGTCAAAACCTCCAGAATTAGACGTCAACCTGAGCGTGATGATGTCGGAGTGGGTTCGTAGCGCCGTAGCTGGAACGGTGACATCGATGAAGACATAGGTGGTGTTGTCCGGCATAACCGTTGATGTTGAGGGAGAAGGATTGATGGCCGATACCCACCAGTTCACGCTGGAGACGTTCACTTGATAATCGTCAACGCTGATGCCCGTGTTTTCCACAGCAAAGGTGAGTTGGGCCGTTTGCCCCGGCTCGACGCTTCGGTCATGCGCTGCCGAGATTTCGAAATCATAATTGGAGAAGACCACACGTTGGTTGAGGAATTCAATGGATGAAACCCAATTCAATCCAGACACATGCATCTCACCAACCACGTTCCATTGGCCCGTTCGAGATGTTGCATCGAACTGCATTTCAACGGGATAAAGAGCCGCACCGCAACCACCACAGAGGGCGCCAGGTCGCACGACAGGAACGATGTTTGAAACCTCGGAGAACGTATTACTTGGGTCACTTACCTCGGTGAAATTCAGGTAGAATTGAGCGGATTGGTTTTTGACACCGTCGTTACGCACGCTTGCTGAGAAGTCGTGGATACTCTGGGACCAAACCACACTGTTGGAGCCCGACGATGGTTGAGGAATATCGACAACTGGGACACTGCTGTCCTGATATCGACTCACGTTGATCACCATTTGGTCTTGATTGTTGGCCGTGTTCAGGTCCGACGTGGAAGTGATTCGCGCCTTGAGGATTTGATTGGCACCGAGGGTTGCTGACCACGAGAAGACGGACACTGCACTAGAACCACCGGCGGCGATGACACCAAGGTCGGTGGTGCCGAGGACAACATCACCTGATGAGGATGTACCCTGCAACAACAACGCCAGAGTCGCCTGTCCTGAGCCGAGTCCGATGTTTTGAACTTGAATGCGAACGACGTGGGTGGCGTCTTCTGCTTCAATGCCACCTCCGAGGTTGATGGAGCCTGCATCACCGAGGGTAAACGAAGACACGACGAAGTCGGGTGTCGAGCGCCCTCCGTCGGCCATGGCCAAGGGGGTGAGGCTCGCCACGAGCATGATGGCGACAAGCGAAAACGGGACGATGGATTTAGACAGGGTCGGCACCTCCTTCTGGCTGACTGAAGCGGTCGATGGTGACCGCTTTTCCTTGACGCTTCCATTGAGCGAGCAGTTGCTTGAGGAGGATGTCGTGTTCGGCATCTGAAATACCAAGGCGGCGGCGTTCCTCCCAAAGGAGAAGTTGTTCAGTTCGAGTCAAAAGCGCATCCCGTAGGTAGAGTTCGAGCGTTCGCCGATATGCATCCCTGTCCGAAATGGCATAGACGATTGAGTCGCCCGGCACTTGGTCAGCACGATTTTGAATCATGTTGCCAAGCATGAGGGCTTCGTCGTAGCTCAGAAGGCGTTTGTCGACCTCGGCCTGAATGGAACTGGCGAGTTCCTGTAGGCCGTATTTTGAGTCGCTACGTTGTATTTTTTTGAAGAAACGACGCGCTCTGCGAGACATTCGCGCACCGACCATGCCTCTTGGCTGTTCCCTGCCAGTTATTCAAAGAATCGGTCGCTGACCCATGAATTAAGCACAATGAATGATAAATTATTCATAATGAATTAAAGGGCCACGTGGGAGGTTTAGAGGCCCAAAGGTGCGAGATTTTGTATCAAAAGTGAAAGCAATTCCTTTAGGAGCCGAGTACCGGAGGTGATACCATGAGCGAAACAGTCCAACTCGCCCCCGGCGATGCTGCTCCAAGGTTCACAGCCCCAGACGAAGACGGAAACGAACACCATTTGCAGACCTACCTCGATGATGGGAAGACGGTCATCCTGTACTTCTATCCAAAGGACTCAACACCGGGTTGCACGAAGCAAGCCTGTGATTTCCGCGACAACATGAACCGTTTGAACGGAGAGGACATTGTGGTGTTCGGCGTATCAAAAGATTCTGGAAAGTCTCACCGACGCTTTGTCGAAAAACAATCCCTGAATTTCCCCCTCTTGGTCGATGAAGACCTGGCCCTCCACAACGCCTACGGGACGTGGCGGCTCAAGAAAAACTACGGGAGAGAATACATGGGGTGCGCTCGTTCCACGTTCGTGATTCAACCAGATGGCTCGCTTGGTTGGGCCCGATACAACGTCAAAGCAACGGGCCACGTTGGCATGCTGATGCGCGAACTCGGACTCGGTGAATGAGGCGTCCGACATGACCGACCTCCCACTCACGGGCCAACGGGTCGATCTTCCTGGCAAGAGCGTGGCATGGTGGCCGTGCCATATCGGGCATAATGCAAACATCGGAGAAGGTTGCTCAATCGGAGCACTCGCTCACATCGGACAACGTGTGGTGATGGGTGAAGGTTGTAAAATCCAAGGAAGCGCCTACATTGCGGACGACTGCCTTCTAGGAAAAAATGTCTTTATTGGCCCATCTGCCGTAGTCCTCAATGACAAATATCCCCCTTCGAACGACCGAGCAAAATGGCAACCGGTTCAGATTGGCGACCATGCTGTCATCGGGGGAAACGCCACCATTGTGCCTGGCAATCATGTCGGTGAACGCTCGGTCTTGGCCGCCGGTGCGGTGTTGACCAAAGACCTCCCATCTGGCGAAGTGTGGGGCGGTAATCCGGCAAAGTTCATGATGACCCGTCAGGCCTACGAAGAGCAAAGGGAGGCGATTCTTTGACCGACGAACGCACCACTGTAGCCGCCTTCCTCAAGAAATGCAACCTCTACGCTGAAGCCTCTATTCAGCGTAAACGAGAGCGGGATGAACTCGAGGACATCCCCAAGTGGGAAGCTTACATCGAATTTAATCAACACGCCCTCGAAGAAATTGCCAACGGAACCCTCGACAAATGGTTCGAATCAAACACCGAACACCAACCCCCCAAGGTTCGATTGAGTGTCGAAGAGATGGAACACGTGGAGCGTAGCATTTGGCTCAACGGAATCCTCTCTCCGCGACCCGTTGTCGTAGCCGGTACCCTCGGAGAAGATGGTGGACGCAATTTCGCACCGCTTTCCTCGGTGATGCAAGGCTCCACATCACCGCCTTATCTCATCGCCTCACTTTCCATCCACAAAGACAAGCGCCCAAGGGACACACTCCAGAACCTACGAAGCACCGGCACGGTCTTCCTCAACGTGATGCCCCCGACACC
>DUIU01000235.1 GCA_013330155.1 Candidatus Poseidonia sp.
CAAAGACAAGATGATGGAACCACGCTACCAAGACATTCCTTCTGCAGACATTCCTGAAGTATCAAGCAAAGACGGCAAGGTTTGGGCGAAGGTCATCGCTGGTGAGGCACTCGGTATTTCGGCAGTCATCGATACCGTTATTCCCATCACCTACATCCACCTTAAGCTGAAGCCAGGTGCTTCCTATTTGCATGCTTGCAACCAAGACCACAACGTTATGCTCTACGTCTTTGGGGGTTCGCTCGCGGTTGAAGGGCGCTCGCTTCATGACGGAAGTCTTGGCCTTCTTTCACCCGGTGAATCGGTTTCCATGACCGGCGAGGACGATGGAGCAGAACTGTTGATTCTCGGTGGCCCCGAACTCGGGGAACCCATCGCTCGATACGGTCCGTTTGTCATGAACACACGCGAGGAAATCCACCAAGCCATTGAGGATTACAACAATGGCACCTTGGCCTGATGCGTCTGTTGATGGGGGTACGGCCCAGATCAAAGAGCGTTGGCTGCTTCGACCACTTCGCCGTAGTTGGGCTCAACTCCGGGGTTTTCAGCCACCCATCGGTATTGAACGACACCAGACTGGTCGATGATGATGACCACTCGGTTTGCACAAACATATCCATCAATGCCACCAAGGCCGACAAAGGCAGCATCGTAGGCGTTGACGGCTTCTCGGTTCAAGTCGGAAAGGAGCTCGAATTCAAGGTTGTACTTGCGAGCAAACTCAGCGTTTGCCCAAGGGGAATCTACGCTGATGCCCAACACGGTGGCGTCGGCGGCATTCAAAGCGGCCATGTTGTCTTGGAAAGCGCACATCTCTTTGTCGCATACACCGGTGAACGCTCCAGGATAGAAGACGAGAATCGTTTTCTTTCCTTCGTATTCTGAAAGCGAGACTTCTCGCTTGTCGGTGGCTCTGAGGGTAAAGGCTGGGGCGGTGTCTCCAATGTTGACCATGACGCTTCCAGCGGATGCCCCCTCTTAATTTTCATGTGTCATCGGGTTGCCCATTTCAAGAACCTTCTTCGGTAGCCCCTCGGCAAACTCACCCATTTTTTGAGGAGAATAATGCCAAGCAGTGCCCTGTTCGAGGTGATATGCTCGCGCCGGGATTCGAACCCGGGTCGACGGGATGAAAACCCGTAATGATGGACCTGGCTACACCACGCGAGCGGTAGTTGGCCCACCTACGCCCTGTTCATAACCGTTCCCGTGGAAGGGCTTCATGCGGCATTAAGCACCGGTCGCCGCATCGTCTTCACCGATGTTTGACCACCACTGCCATGCAGACCATGAAATGAGAATTCCGAGAATGCACACCAAGGCCAGGAGAATTTCGTGGTCAAGAAACCACATCATGGCGTCCAGCGCCGCATCCCCATAGAGACCGATCAGGATGGCTTCAAGTCCAAACCGTAGACTTCGGCCCAGAAAACCAGCGATGATGAAGGGTTTCTTGGCCATCTGGCCCATACCTGCCATCCATCCCAGAACCTTGTACGGGATGGGTGAAAAGGCGGCAATGAAGATGCCAACGCTACCATGTCGGAGGGTTAGGTGTTCCAATTTCCGAAGATGTTTCTCTTGGCCAAACCGCTTCATGAGAGAGGTCCCCCAGCGTCCTCCAATCCAATAACCCACCAATGAACCCAGCACGGAGGCTACGGTTACAACCAGCCAAAGCCACACCACCAAAGGAAGGTCACCCATGGCGTTGACCAGCATGGGGATGTACAGCAGGTCGGGTGGAATGGGCTGGACAATGGCTTCGGTGAACGAGAGAACGAAAAGGCTCGCTGGACCGAAGACTTCGAAGGCTTCCAGGATGGTTGCCTTCCAACTCATGGCGTCCGCTAACGGCGCTCTTTCAAGAAGATAGGGGTGAGCGGTGCCTTCATGGGGTGGATTCCACTCACCAACTCATGGAGCGGGTCTTGGATACGGCAGCCTTGCTTCATTGGCCACCAGCTCGCCTTGCAGGAGGTGTTTGTGCATCGTCCCAGCGTTCAGAACTTGAGCGGTTGAGCCCAGCTCGCATGATGTTGGTCGAAGCTGCCGACATCGTTTGGAGGGACGCTCCTCCATCGGCCATTGAGCAAGCCAAAACCTGTGCCAGTGCGACGGGCGATTTGGCAAGGCTTTCCGATGTCGATGTTGACGTGCTGGCGCTTGCTCTTGAATTGGAGGCCGTCTTGGTAACTGACGACTATCGACTTCAAAACACGTATCGCCATGCAGGTGGTTCGATTGAATCCGTGGTCAACGCTCCCTCCAAACAAATCTGGATTTGGGAACTGCGATGCAAAGGATGCGGTATGACATCGCCTCTGCCTGCGAATGTATCTCGCTCAAAGAAAGGGCCAGTGGGTGAGTGCGGTGCGTGTGGCTCACCGATGGAAATCAAGCGTCGACGTGGTTGATCACTCATCTTCCGTATCGGACTGGAGGGCTTCAAGAGCCTTGACTTTCTTCTCCAGGTCCTCGACGCTCATACCGGTTGGGTCCAAACCCACGGCCTTGGCACGCTCCATCATGACTTGGTCGGGAGTGCGGCCGCCGGCTTCGAGGTCAGTGATGGTTTGGCTTGAATCACCCAGCGTGGTGGCTTCGTTGAGTCCTTTCTGAAATTCTCCCTTCGAACGACCGAGAGCATTGGCCATCTCGGGGAGCCTTTGGGCCCCAAAGAGTACGAAAAACAACAGGAGCAAGATGCTCAATTCAAGAGGTCCAAGTCCGCCAACCATGTTGCTTCCTCAAACATCCCTTGCGCTCCCCGTTGTTGAAGGCTTTCATCGTTTAATGCTCTCTTGGAGGGATTAACCACCACTCACCGGGGGAAGAAGCGCAATTTCTGCACCGTCCTCAACGACCGTGTCCATACTACACCGGTTTCCATTCATGGCTACCGAGAGGCCAAAGGCAATCCATTCGGTCAATCCCAAACTGACCACGAGGTCTCGAATGGTTGAATTTGAAGCCACGGTCAGTTCATGGCGGCGTCCACCAAGGCGTTCGGCCAACGGCCCGAAGGCCATGACGGCCATCTTCACGGTGGTGTCGTCGGGGGCCATGCAACGGCCTTCGGGCAGGGATTTATCAATGCAGTTCCGTATGGTGCCAACATGACCCCTGCACTTGATGCCCGCGCACTGTGGAAACTCTACCAGGCTGGAGATTCAACGGTCGAAGCGGTGCGTGGCGTGAACGTAACCATCAACGCTGGTGAAATGGTGGCGGTCATGGGACCTTCCGGTTGTGGAAAAACCACCCTTCTGAACATCTTGTCGGGCATAGATGAGCCTACTTCAGGCGCCGTCATGGTCAATGGACAACCCTTGTATGGTATCTCTGACGATGCCCGAACCGACCTTCGAGGAGAGCATTTCGGCTTCATCTTCCAAGATTTCAATCTCCTTCCTGTTCTTTCTGCCGTTGAAAATGTGGAGTTGCCTTTGCTCCTGAAAGGCCAATCCCCTCAAGATGCAAGAAACGGGGCATTGGAATCGCTCGCTCTGGT
>DUIU01000045.1:0-354 GCA_013330155.1 Candidatus Poseidonia sp.
AATCGTGCCGACCATTTCAGTCCCTCAATCGCTTCTCCGTGCCCTGATGAAACAACAAGGGTTTGACCACGATATTGAGCAAGTGAACGATGAACTCCCGTTGTTGGGTACCGACATTGATGCTTGTGACGATGAGAATTTGGACATCGAAATCTTCCCCGACCGTCCCGATTTATTGAGCGGTGAAACCTTGGCCTATGCCATGGTGAATTTCTTGCACGGTGCCCCGGCTTCACCCGACCTTCATGTGAAACCCAGCGGGCTTTCAATGACCGTTGATGAAGAGCTCAAGACCATTCGTCCCGTCATTTATGGTGCTGTTGTCCGGGGTGTTGGTGTCCCCGACGATGAAGA
>DUIU01000045.1:612-1367 GCA_013330155.1 Candidatus Poseidonia sp.
TCATTTATGCTGCTGTTGTCCGGGGTGTTGATGTCCCCGACGATGAAGAGGCCACAGAACAATTCATCAAAGGGCTCATGGATCATCAAGAAAAACTCCACTTTGCCCTTGGACGTGGACGACAAAGGGCCTCGATTGGCGTTCATGACTTGGCCAATCTTGCTCCACCTTTCCGAGTCCAGGCAGTCCCAGGTTCGCATTCATTCACTCCACTCGCCAGTGAGAAAGCCATGACGTTGAATGAGATATTGCATGAACATCCGAAGGGCGTGGATTATGCACACCTTCTTGATGGCATGGACCAGTTTCCTCTTATCGTGGACCAAAACAACGACGTCTTGTCATTTCCACCCATCATCAACGGCGAACACACCACCGTCACCGGAAAAACCAGGGATTTCTTTGTTGATGTAACCGGATGGGACGAACGGGCCTGTGAAGCGGCTCTCATGTTGGTGTGTCTTCAACTGGCTCAACGAGGAGGCTCAATTGAATCCGTGGACATTGTTTCCTGCACGGGTGAACAGATCACCATGCCAAAAGGGGAAGGTAAAATCCATGCTGTCCCCGAGGAATTGGTTCAAAACCTTCTGGGAAGGAGTTTTTCAGATGAAGAAATACACACCGCCATCGGACGCATGGGAGGTCGCTTTGATGGGCGTCAACCCGCTGCCAACGATGCACCGAAGCATTCGACCAGCATGGCCGTAGCCAGAGCTGGAACTTCAGAGCTCGTGTTTACGATGCCTCGCTGG
>DUIU01000045.1:1702-2926 GCA_013330155.1 Candidatus Poseidonia sp.
GACCTCGTGGAAGAACTGGCGATTGGGCATGGATACGAAGACCTCGGTTCTGATGTTCCCAAAGCCACGCTTACGGCGCAACCACGAGGCGACCACCACATGCGTCGTCGGTTAAGGGACGCCATGCAGGGCATGGGCATGATGCAAATTCAATCCCTCACTCTTTCCAACGAAAGCGACCAGTTCACCAACATGAGGTGGACCCCTAACCACGAGGTTACCGCCATCACCAACCCCATCACCATCGACCACACCATCCTGCGCCAACACCTTCTTCCGGGGCTGCTGAAATTGCTGGCTGGAAATCGTCATCATGACCTCCCACAATCGGTTTACGAACTTGGCACAGTGGTTCGAGACCACCAAAACACCGACCGACTTGCGTTCATAACGGCTGAACGAAGCGGGGGATTTGCTGCCGTCCGTGGACGCATCCAAGCCCTCTGCAATGACCTTGGCGTGAAGCAATGGGAAGCCCAGCCGATGGAATCGGGTGAAGGGCCTTGGCTCAGCGGCCGCGGTGCAAAATTGATCATCGGCGGCACGTGGGTCGGATGTTTCGGTGAATTGGACCCCTCCGTAGCGTCCCTCTATGACCTACGCGTCCCACTCAATGGAGCAGAACTTGATGTGCGCGCCCTCATGGAAGCCGTCGCCGACCCCGTATGAGGCGACCCCATGTGCGGACGATTTGCCCTTTCAACACCCATTGACCAAGTAGCCTCCGAAATCGAGGCTGAACCTTTATCGGACCTCACACCGTTTGAGCCATCTTGGAACGTTGCCCCTCAAAGCCTCATACCAGTCGCCACCGAGGTTGGACGGAATGGAACACAGCAGGTAGCCCGTCAGTTCAGGTTGATGCGTTGGGGATTTCGCCCCTCGTGGGCCAAAGCCTCCAACCGTGAACCCATCAACGCTCGTTGCGAAACCATCCACGAAAAGCCGATGTTTCATTCAGCAGCACAGCAACGACGAGGGGTTGTTCCTGTCGATGGCTGGTACGAATGGATGACCACTCCTCAAGGAAAAACACCCTGGTACCACCACGTAAGGGAGGGGCGTTCCATGATGGCTGTTCTTTGGGACACCTGGAACGGAGGCGGACAAGACCTTGAATCATGCGTGGTCCTCACGCAGGCCGCCAACAAAGATTGTTTTGATGTCCACAACCGAATGCCGGTGCTTTTGGAAAAGGATAACCTTGAGGTTTGGCTCAAAGAT
>DUIU01000028.1 GCA_013330155.1 Candidatus Poseidonia sp.
ACACCATGGGTTTTCCACGTAGGTGATTTCTTCAGACGAAATGCCAAACGTATCGGTCAACATGTTGTGGCAATGTTCGACGCAAGTATCCATCCAATACAATTCAAGCCCATCATCAGGACGATTGAACACGTGATGCGCCATCATCTCAAACGTGGTGAGGTGGCGACCCGAACGTCCTACGGCATCAACATCGGTCAGCCTGATGCACGGCTGTGAAACAGTGAGTGGATTCGCAGGTGGTTCGACAGCTCCCGAGGTGACATGCGGTTGGAAATCAGCGATGGAGGCGATGGTCAAATGGATATCATCTCGCCATCGGGCCAACACGGGATAGGGGTCAATTCGTGTATGCTCTACACCTTCAAAGAAACCAAGAAAGGCTTCACGCATGGCGTCTTTGAGCGCCTTACCTCGCTGTTCAAAGCCTCCAATAAGCGGTGCGCCAATGAACGTATACTCGTCTTCGGAGGTGTCCCCACAGGTTTCGCGTTGGTGGTCTGAGGTCCAAAACCACAGCGAAGTCACACGGCATTGTTTCCGCACATACCCATTTTGATGAAACACATCCAGGTCAATTGGCGGGAGCGACATGGAAATAACCTCAAGAGTTGAACAAACCGTCCAAGGAGAGGCCCCCCTTCAAGGCTGTGATGATAACATTGGCCAAGAGACGAAGAAAAGCCTCAAATCCAATAGTCATGACCCCCGGTCATGGAACCTGAGTGGCGCCGACATCTCGTCGACGAAGGCGATGGGACCATGCGCATCCATGCTCATGGCGCCATGAAGACCGATGCTCGCCTGATTACGGATGCTGCACACATCGAACGCCATGCGGATGACCGAGGCCCAGAGCAGCTGATCAACACCGCATCGCTTCCAGGCATCGTAGGCGATGCTTGGGCGATGGCCGACTGGCATTATGGCTATGGTTTCCCCATCGGCGGTGTTGTGGCCACCGATATGGAACATGGCGAGATGGGAGGTGCCATATCTCCGGGAGGAGTTGGTTTTGACATCAACTGCGGGGTTCGATTTCTCGCCCTTGACGCCACAGCCCAAGACATACCCAACCTCAAGAAACTCGCTGGTCGTTTGGCGGGCCGAATACCAGCAGGAGGTTCAGGAAAGGGGGGCATTGACATAACCAAAAGCGATCTGAACGATATTCTTCAGCGGGGCGCACACGCAGCCGCCGACCTTGGCCATGGACTCCACGAAGATCTGACACATCTAGAATCCCAGGGCCTTTTGGAAACCGATGAGGCAACGGTTTCACAACGTGCACTCGAGCGAGGCATGCGCTCACTCGGGACATTGGGCAGCGGCAATCATTTCTTGGAACTTCAGACCGTTGGTCAAGTGGTTGATGACTCAACCGCTTCAGCATGGGGATTGTACGAAGACCAAGTTGTCGCTATGATCCATTCTGGAAGCAGAGGGCTAGGCCACCAAGTTTGCACGGACCACGTGCGGAATCTAGAATCGTCTTACAAACAACAAGACGGCGCATGGTACAACGAACAATGGGATTACACCCTGCCCGATCGGCAATTGGCCTCAGCTCCCGTTCATTCCAAAGAAGGGCAGGCATATCTTGACGCCATGAACGCCGCTGCAAACTTCGCATTTGCCAACCGTGCGGTTCTTGCTGACCGTTTGCGTACGGTGTTGCAGTTGGAAATGGGTGTTGACGGTGAAGCACGCACACTCTACGATGTAGCCCACAACATCGCAAAATCGGAAACCCATGTTGTTCACGGAAAGAATTGCTCGTGCATGGTGCACAGAAAAGGTGCCACACGGGCATTTGGTGGAGACCACCCGGACATTGGCCCGCAGTTTGCCACCACCGGCCAACCTGTGATTGTCCCAGGAGACATGGGCAATGGGTCGTGGATCATGGCTGGTTCAACCAAAGGGAGCAACCAAGCCTTTGGCTCCTCCTGTCACGGAGCTGGACGAGCACTCTCTCGCAGTCAGGCCAAGAAAACACTCGATGGAAAAGCGTTGAAACGCAGTCTTGAGGAGCGCGGTGTTCGCGTCCATGCTTCTACGCCAAATGTCCTCGCTGAAGAAGCGCCTGATGCCTACAAAGATGTTGACGAGGTCATACGATTGACGTCCGAAGCAGGACTCGCACGACCTGTGGCTCGGATGAATCCGCTTGCCGTCATCAAAGGGTGACCATCACATGCAGACTTGCATCATACCTTGTCCAGGTATGGTCGGTGCGGCACCGCTGTGAACACCATCCGGTTCTTCGACAATCACACTGAGCAGTGTGTTGACGAGTTCTTTTAGTTCGTCGACTTGGTGTTGGAGGTCCTTCACCCGTCGTTGCATGTCTTCTGTTTGTTGCTTACGCTCCATGTGCATCCCATCTGAGAAGTTGCCTTCTCATGGGGAACTTTGAAAAATCGCCTCTTATACATTGAGGTCAAATTTACCCGAAGAAGGTCTTTCTTTCGCGGTTCAAAGCAGCGGACACTGGAGCCACCGGCGAGATTTGAACTCGCGACCTCCTCATTACCAATGAGGTGCTATACCCCTAAGCCACGGTGGCAGTGGTCGGGCCACCAGCCAAGCGGATATAATCGCTTCGCGAATCAAGCCATCACACCGACAGACGGTACAATGACCAAGCGCCACCCTGTATGCCACCAGGCACTGAGACTGGAACCTCCCGTGAATCCAGCAAAACCCAGGATGAAATGTTGGCCTCGAATGTCGCCCCGGGTGCGAGGAGGACATAATCGATCGTAGCTGCATGTTGCCCGATAAA
>DUIU01000201.1:0-1101 GCA_013330155.1 Candidatus Poseidonia sp.
CCGACCCAATGGATGGTCTTGATGCCTTTACCTTTGGAGGCGTCCACCATTTCCTTTCCATCCATTGTGGCCCAACCGAGAGCGAGTGGTCTTCCGTGCTCTTTGTCGCGAATCCAAACCAAATCACCAACTTCGATGTCTTGGTCTGCACCGTGAACACCAGCAACCATGCAATCTGCACCGTTCATCAGGAATGGAATTGCTCCGTGATCAACTGCTACCCAGCGTTTTGCATCCCCGTGTTCAAGGAATCCTCGCAACGTTAGAAACACCCAACGTCGTCCATCATCGTCGTTCACTTCAATTGTTTTTGCGACCTTATCGACGAAGACGAGTTGCCACGGTCCATAACTGGCCATTTCCAAAAATGCACCATCAACAGCCAAGTCGATGTCGAGGCCTTCTTCGAGTTCCTTGAGCAATGGAGCGATGTGTTTCCGACGCACAGGCCGTCGCTTCTTGACGTGAAATTCCTTCGCCATAAACTGTCCAAACGGTGACCCTGTTTCACCCTTCGGTTCAAGAACTGCAGTTCTGTGGCCAAAACATGGCCGTTTGGTGTACGATACGAACCTTCCAAGCCCACGCAAAGGAACTCGGGAACGAAGCTCCAAGCGAACCCATCTTCTTCGTCAAGCCGGACGGATGTCGAACAGAATCCCAAGATTTGCACATCTCCAAGCATCCAGGAGAGGTTCACCTTGAGACGGAATGTGTTGTTCGATTGACCCAACACGGTGACATCGATGCAGTTGCAATCGGTCTAGATCTGACCGACCGAGCAGCACAATCCATCCTCCGAGCCGATGGTTTGCCTTGGGCCAAAGGCAAGACTTTCCGCCAAGCAGCAGTCCTCGGCACCTTCTATCCGTGGCGACACGGTCTTGAAGCACTCAGTCAGGAAGCAACCGCTCTTCGAATCGAATGCGATGTGAACGGTGAGCGATGGCAAGAAGCATCTCTGTCCGAGATGAGCATTACCCCTGCCCAGCAAACGGCTTCGCTGATGACATGGGCGCCGGTTTCAAACGGTGATTTACTCTACACGGGAACGCCTCAAGGGGTAGGTCAATTGAAGCCCGGTGATGTGATTGAGGCCCG
>DUIU01000201.1:1478-2546 GCA_013330155.1 Candidatus Poseidonia sp.
TTGATATACGCCCTGCAAGTCGGTGGCGATGCAAGGAGAGAGACGCATGGCACAATGGCATGGAATTTCTAAGAAAAAACCGAGTGGCGGACGACGTGTACAAGCACGAGGAAAGCGCTCAACTGAAATCTCTACTGAGAAGCAATTCGCTCTTGTTGGCGAAGCTCGACGTAAGGTCTACCGCAAGGCTGGTGGCAACACCATGGTCCGTGTTATGGCTGCCAACAAGGTCTCGGTCAACAATCCAAAGACCGGAAAGACCGTCAATGCTGACATCATCAACGTGATTCAAAACGAATCCGATCCAAACTACGTTCGACGAAACATCCTCGTGAAGGGCGCAGTTATCGAAACCAGTGAAGGCAACGTCAAAATCACGTCCCGACCTGGTAAGGACGGCGTCATCAACGGCGTTCTCCTTGAGTGAACTTCGCCATCGTTGGGTTGATACCTCTCGACCTTGAGGCAATTCTGAGGCGAGACGATGGAACACAATCCAGACCGAATTTGTGTTTGGCCTGGTTACTTTGATGCCAAGACGTCTCGACGTGGTGGACGCCGTGTTCCTCGCGATTCATCCGTTCTCAAGCCAGACCTCGAAGGACTCTATCTCGCAGCCCGTAAGGTTGGTCTCAAGAAAATCAAGCGTGAGGAAGGAACCTCACACCCACAACGCCCCTACGGACGAGAAGGACGGCTATGGGTCAGCAGTTCTGGAGCCAAACAATCGATTGGTGCCAATTCAAAGGAAGAAGTTCTGCAACTGATCGGTGGTCAATGGCGCCAAATGCAGAAGGATCGAAAGGCTGCAGAAAAACAACAACAAGCTGCCGGACCCAAAGCCGGTGACCGACGAGCACGCTCACAACGCAAGGCTGGACAACGCACACAAGGTAGTCAGCGAAGCGGTTTCAAGAAGCGCAGTTTCAAGAAATAGTCCCAATAGCGTTAAGACGGACCAGAGAGATATTCTCTCATATGGAACCAGCATCACTCGCAATTCCCGCAGCAGTAAATGGAATGAAAGTGTTAATTTCTGCCTATGAAGGGTATGAACAAACACGTGTA
>DUIU01000084.1:0-1145 GCA_013330155.1 Candidatus Poseidonia sp.
ACCTCCAACTTCGTGTCCTCGCTCATCCAGAGCCTCCCACCGGTCCACGATGTTGCCAAGATGGCTGGCGTGGACTTGCCGGACTACCTCGGCACCATGAAGGAAGATTGAGTTCCCATCGGCCACTGAGGTCGTAAAACCGGCATGGCCGGGCATGAACCGGGCGACGGTTTGAAAGACCCTTTGAGCCCGAAAGGACTCATGACCACCGACCTTGAAATTGCACGAGCGGCCAAAATGGAGCCTATCGAAGCCGTGGCGTGGAAATTAGGCATCTCTGCCCATGAATTAACGCCAATGGGTAACGGTGTTGCCAAAATCAGTTGGCAGGCCCTCAAAGACCGGTTCTCGAAGCCCCAAGGGAGCCTTGTGCTGGTCACCTCAGTCAACCCAACTCCATTTGGTGAAGGGAAGACGGTCACCACCATCGGCCTCACTCAAGCCCTCTGCCGCATTGGTCAATCCGCCACCTGTGTCATCCGAGAACCATCAATGGGACCAGTGTTTGGCATCAAGGGTGGAGCTGCTGGCGGAGGCCACGCTCAAGTCCTTCCAATGGAGGAGATTAACTTGCATTTGACGGGAGACTTGCATGCCGTCACCTCGGCTCACAACTTGCTTTCTGCGTTGATTGACAACCACATCAAGCATGGGAATGAATCCAAACTCGACCCCACCCGAATCTCATGGCCACGCGTCATCGACATGAACGACCGTGCCCTGAGGAGCATAACCATCGGCATGGGGGGCCCTGCCAACGGACAGGTTCGTGAGGACCGGTTCGACATCACAGCCGCCAGTGAGGTGATGGCCATCCTGGTCCTCGCCAACGATTACGCCGACCTTCGCAAGAGGTTGGGTGCTATCGTCGTGGGAACGTCAACGGAGGGCAACCCGGTCAAAGCAAGCGACATCGGAGGAGCCGGCGCCATGGCTCTGCTCTTACGGCAAGCATTCCTCCCGAACATCACACAGACCCTCGAAGGCGATCCGGCCTTCATCCACGGTGGCCCGTTTGCAAACATCGCCCACGGCAATTCAAGCATCATCGCCGACCGAATCGCTTTGGCCTCAGCCGACCTGATGGTGACCGAGGCTGGTTTTGGCTCTGACATGGGCGCCGAGAAATTCATGCACATCAAAGC
>DUIU01000084.1:1527-1664 GCA_013330155.1 Candidatus Poseidonia sp.
GGAGGCGCCTTTGGAAACCGGGGTGGAATTCGCCCCGACAAAGCCACGCTGGAAGCGGAAAATGTCGAAGCGACCAGTTTGGGGGCGAAAACCAACTTGGACCGCCACATCCGAAACATGGCCTCTTTTGGTGTGCC
>DUIU01000084.1:2046-7866 GCA_013330155.1 Candidatus Poseidonia sp.
GCCCATGAAAGTGGAGCCAGTTCGGTCTGCATAACTGAAGTCCACGCCCACGGGGGCGAGGGAGGAAAGGAATTGGCAGAAGCCGTTGTGAAGGCTGTTCAAAACCACGTGGCTGCAGGACGGCCATTTGTGCCGCTGTTCACTCCTGAAACCGATGTGCTAGCGAAAGCTGAAGCCATTGCAACTCGTTTGTACAAAGCCGATGGCTTGGAATTGACGACGAAAGCCCAACGAGAATTGGAACGTATCCGCTCGTGGGGATACGGTCACCTTCCTGTGTGCATGGCCAAGACACAATACTCGTTTTCTCACGATGCGTCGCTTCTTGGAGCACCAACCGGCTTCACCGTTCCAGTCCGAGAATTCCGTTTGAATGCAGGCGCGGGATTCGTGGTTGCTGTTCTTGGAAACATGATGACCATGCCGGGTCTTCCAAAGCGACCGGCAGCCCTCGACATGGACATGGATGAAGACGGGAACCTCCTCGGCGTATTTGGGTGAGGGAATGGATGTTCTGAAAAAAGACCTCCACGAATGGCGTTTACGGATTCAAACCGTCGACGACCTTTGGGTCTTGCAACGCCTCATTCAACCTGGCATGTCGGTTGGCATGCTCGGTGAACGACGAGACCAAACCACGGCGGGTGATGAAGGAGGGCGTTCAAAACAAGCCGAACGGAAGAAAATGTGGATTCAGTTAGCGGTTGAACACACCGAACACCAAAGCTTCACCGATGTGCTCCGCATTCATGGCATCATTGAGGAAGCACCCATTGACCAAGGGATGCATCACACCCATGTGGTCGGCTTTCGAGACGACATCAAAGTCTCATCAGCCAAAGGATTCAGCAAACTCGACCGAGACCTGCTTGAGGAAAGCCTGCGTGCTGCCAACCAATCTCAAGTCGCCTTGTTGGTCGTGGAAGGGGACGAGATGATGCTCTACTTCGTCACCGCCAGAGGCCTCAAAGAAAGCGCCACATGGACCATGCGCGGCGGTGGTAAGCGGGGAGATCTGCGGCAATCGGACAACGTAGCCAAACGATTTCGAGCAAGCATCGTCGACGGGCTAACAAAGCAACTGAATGAAACGATGCCTCTGGTCTTGTGCGGCCCGGGCAAAAACCGCGACCGCATGCTCGCTGACCTCAAAGCGGCGGGCCACCAACGCCCAATGATGTCCATTGGCACCAGCATGGGCGGCCGTGGTGGAGCCAATGAAGTGCTCCGAGATGGTTTGGCTGGTGAACTGCTCTCTCAACACCGAATGGTGCAAGAAATCGGCTACTTAGAAGAGGCGTGGAGACGCATCTCCACCAACGGAGCGGTGGCTTATGGACACCAAGAAATCGCTCAAGCCACCGAAGAAGGAGCCGTTGAAACCTTGCTCATTGGGGCCGATGTCCTGCGCGAGGAAATCGATTCACAGCGACCCTCATGGACCACCATTGCCCAACAGGTGGAGGCTTTTTCTGGAACCGTGGTGCAATGCTCAGGCGACCATGATGCGGGTGAGCAATTGATGGGATTCGGAGGGGCCGTTGCGCTCCTGCGCTATGCGAGGTGAAGCGATGGAAAGCATCCTTTTTTCCAACCTCGGCGCCGACCCTCGAAGCGCCATGCAAGGAAAACGGTGGTTGATGTTGACCGCCGAGGAACTTCCTCGTGCTACTGCAGCCCTGGCCTTCAGCGAACTGGAAGACGTCTTAGTGGCGGTTGACCACCGAGGTGAGGCGGTTGAAGAAGGGCTTTGGATGCGGGCGGTACATCTGCTGTTGGTCTCCGACCAAAACGAAGCTCAATCCCTTCAAGCCAGCAGTGGCATCACCAAGGTCATCGCCACCAACGAACCGATGGAAGAACACCTTTGGTAGGTGGGTCTGGAGGGACTCGAACCCTCGATCAACTCCGTGTAAGGGAGGTGTCATAGCCGCTAGACCACAGACCCATTCTGGCCTGTGAGCCGCCCTTTTTGAAAAGTCCGCCCAACGGAACGCTCAAAACATGAACCCGCAACCACGAATCAATGGATGCCAATATCCAGGCAGCGGCTGCGAAGCTGGTTCGCCGTCTAAAAGAGGGAAACCACTCCTTGACGCTGGCGGAGTCCTGCACCGGTGGCCTTCTTGCGAGTACGCTCACCGATATTGCAGGGGCAAGTACGTGGTTCAAGAAATCCTGGGTTACCTACGCCAATGAAGCCAAAGTGAAGGAACTGGGTGTTGATGAAGAAGAACTTGCTTCAAAGGGAGCCGTTTCCGCTCAGGTCGCCATCATGATGGCCAAAGGAGCGCTTGAGCGGGCTGAAGCCGATTTTGCAATCTCAGTGACAGGAATCGCCGGACCGACCAATGAAGGCAGTAAGAAGCCGGTAGGCACCGTCTATGTCGGCATTGCTTCGGAAAATTGGGCCAACGCCATTCGCACGCAAATCGGAGGAACACGAGCAGAAAACAAGCATGGTTTCGTCTACTTCGCGCTCCTCACGGCCATGCAATGCTGGGATGATGCGATGGTACGCAACGAGGCTGAAAAACGAGAGCAAATGGATGCCCTCGAGGAAGCCCAACGCCTGAAAGCAGAGCGAGAGGCCGAACGTGAACGGAGAGACCAAGAAGCCCGAGAACAGGCACCGTGGCAAGATGAAGCGTGGTCCGAAGAGCAAGAAACTGAGGAAATCGGCTTAGCCGTGGAGTGGTCGGACGACGAGGAGTGAGACTCGACTGAGCCCTTCCAAATCAAGCACATACCTTTTGAAGCGTCGTCATTCTTTCGTGGCATGGGTGAGCCATGGGCAGACATCTTCGCCCATTTACGGGCTCAACGACTGCTTGCCCCTCTCTCACTTCAAGAACGACTTCTCAGCCTTCAAGACCCCAAATCGGTGATTGAAGCAGCTTCAGCGCTCAACCTTTCTGGAGGGATGCTCACGGCCTCCATGCTCGATGAGATGATCGCCCACACCGAAGGGCAATCCAACTCACCTCCACAGAGCGTCATTCAGCAACCAGCAGAGGATTTGGCGAGGACCATCGCTCCCGTGGTTGAACCGGAGCCGGTGGACCTTCTTCTTCGCAACAACTTGCCCGATTGGAATCAAAGTGATTTTTCCATGCATGCCAGCGACGCTTCATCGGACATAACCGTGCATTATGATATCACGGGGAATTCCACGACGGAAGGGAAAATGACGGACATCTCGGCTTGCTTCAACGACCGTCTCACCAGCATACGAAAATTGATCGTACAAAATTCCAATCTTCCACGAAAACACCAGGAAATCTCTCGCCTGATTGCGGAATATTCACGCTACCAAGGCTACGAAAACAAAGCCGTCGCGATTGGGCTGGTCAATGAGCCACGCTACACCAAAAACGGCCATTTGATGTGGGGATTGGAAGACGAAACCGGTGAAATGACCTGCCTCTTGACCAAACGCAGCGGAGATGACCGGGACCGTGCACACGAACAAATCCTCGAAGCTGGCCTGATGCCAGACGATGTGATGGGGGTCTCAGGCACCTTCAGCCAAACGGGCGATATCTTCTACGTTGATGATTTACACTTCCCTCTGGAATCAAAGCATCAAAAATCCAGTTCAGAGGAAGGCGTCAGTGTAGCGTTTCTATCCGACATTCACGTTGGTTCCAAAACCTTCCTTGAAGCACAGTGGCACAAGATGGTTCGTTGGTTTCACACCGACCCGTTAGCAAAGACGATCAAATACCTCATTCTCTCTGGGGATTGCGTCGACGGTGTCGGTATTTATCCTGGCCAAGACAAGGAACTCGCCATCCCTGATTTGTTCGCACAATACACTGAATTTGCCCGGTTGCTGGAATTGCTTCCCGAATGGGTGGAATGCATCATGCTACCGGGCAATCACGATGCAGTTCGACCAGCAGAACCTCAACCCACCTTTGAGAAGGACATCCAACAAGACTACAACACCACCACGTTCGTTGGAAATCCTTGCGACTTCTCCCTCCATGGTGTCCGCCTGTTGTCCTACCATGGGAAATCCATTGACGACTTCGTTGCTGGCTTGCGAACCGTCACCTACGCTGACCCGGTTGAAGCGATGCGGGAAATGCTGCGCCGACGCCACCTTGCCCCTCAATGGGGTGGGAAAACACCACTTTCCCCTGAGCCCGAAGACGGCCTCGTCATTCGTGAGGTCCCGGATATTTTCGTCACCGGCCACGTCCACGGCCATGAATGCCTCGATTTCCGCGGCACAACCTTGGTTTGTTCAAGCACGTGGCAGGACCAAACGTCCTACCAGCGGATGCTCGGTTTCCAACCGAAACCTTGCATGTTGACCATCATCAATCTAGAGAGCCACAAATCGATTTCCATACCGTTCGCATGAGCGAATCATTGCCAAGGGTCGTCGTCTCCAGGTTCATGGCCCCGAACGCGCAAGAACGCGAGCAACACCAGCACCACCACGATGAGAGCAACCAATTGCAACGTGGTGCTCGATACATCCGAAGACGGCTCGACATCGTCGTCAGCCTCGTCAACTGGAGTGGTATCATCATCGCCGACATCCGCTCCTGCGTTCACGGTGAAGGAAAGTGAACTGGAGTTGAGGTTGCCAGAAGCATCAGCACTGACCACTTCCAATGAGTACTCGCCGTCCGGGAGGACCTCCGTGGTGAACACGTGGTTCTTCTTGGTGGCGAACGCATCTTCGTGGACCGAATCACCGTTGATGAGGACCGATTCGGTCGCGCTTTCAGAGGTGTACCAAGCGATGGTCACTCGCCCATCCTCAAGGACATTGGCTGCAAGGTTGAGCACATCGGGAGGTGTTTCGTCGATGACATTGCTGGTGTTGAACCAGACGATGACATCGTCGGTTCCGTTGGCCGAAATATGCGCCCAATAACTGGTGTTGAAGCTGAGACCAGTCAGTGTTACAGCGTGGTCAGTTCCCGAGTCGGTTGAAACGATTTCATCGTCAGATGTTGGTGCCTGACCGGCCGGTGAGACCTGAATGGAAGTTGCCTCGGCAACCGTTGTCGACCAGGTGATGACGGCAGAGGATGCCGTGACGGTGTCCACCGATGCGCCGAAGATTTGTTGGGGCACCTCTGGCATTTCAAATCCGGTCAATTGAGCATAGGTGTGCCCTGCGACATCGTAACCGGACAGCATCGAGGCTTGTCCATCTCCTTCAAGGATGACATCAATGATGTTCGGATCATACTCAATCCCATCATCCTCAGCTGGGTTCGCTCCACCACCGAGGGTCCATGTTGCCGGCTCCTCCATCACGTCGCGCCACTTCCCCGTACCGAACCCATCTTGGCTTCCAATCACGATGATGTAGCGGTAGTTTGGGATGTCCGAACCAATCACATCTTTGCTCACCGTGAACGTGATGGTTTTGGCATCAACATCGCCGTTAACATCGATGCCTCGAGCGGAGGCGCTTCCGGTTTCAGCTTGCACCGCTTGAACGGCACCTGGCTCTCCAGTGCCGCTAATGGCCACTTCCCACGCCCAATCAGGATGAACCTCAGCATTCGCTCCGGTCAGCATCGATGTGCGGCCGTAGGAAGTCTCGCCTTGGTCAACATAAATCTGAACGATTTGGTGGCTGAACCCATTGGCAAGACCCCAGATGTCGGTCATTTCATTCATGGTCAAAATAAACTGAGCGTTCCAAGCACTTTGCCGCACCGTGAGGTGCGTAGCGTCCCAAAGTCCACCTCCATTTGGTGTGTTGAAATCGGTTGCAAGGGGGTAGACGTAATCGCCGTCCCCCGTTTCATCGCCGACGGCGTCATCCAATTCCAGCAGCGTAACCCA
>DUIU01000172.1:0-376 GCA_013330155.1 Candidatus Poseidonia sp.
TGGTGCCGGCGTTGATGGCCTTCGCGCTGGCAAAGAGCCCCATATCGGATTCGATGCTTGCCGCGAAGGACCATGCTCGGTCGGCACTTGCTTGGAGGAGCATGGCTCCCATGGCGTCGCCGTCAACGACGGCGAATCCAGTCTCCGTTGCTTCAACGAACAAACACCGGTCGCCGTCTCCATCGAGCGCCGCTCCGACGAGTTGACCAGCAGGGGCTGACTCCAACTGGCGAAGCATGGCGTGGGGGGATGCCTTGGCTTCGTCAAAGGTCCAGGTCTGTGTGGGAGAAAAATCACCGGCTCCACACCCTTCGTTCAGCGTTCCTTCAGGCGAACTGACCTCGCGACACGCCACGCCACGCTGTCTCAAGAAATC
>DUIU01000172.1:774-1788 GCA_013330155.1 Candidatus Poseidonia sp.
GTGAACGCTTCCCATCGATGAGCGAGCCAGGTTGGGTGCGTTGTTTGACTCCAGTTTGAGTGGTCTTCGTCCGGCCTGGATAACGCCTCCCGGTCGGGCTGGTCCACGTCTCGGTCCTCTTCAGCGAGCTGCCGAATTGTTCGACTCACTTCGTGTTCATACCCTCGATTGGACTTGTAGCCAAAGCTGTCGAAGACCTTGATTCCGGAATCGCTGACAGGGTTGTGGCTCGCGGTGATCATGCATCCAGAACGAGCATCAAAGGCCAAAACAGCATGATGCAAGGTTGGTGTGGCACATTCGCCGATGTGTATCACTCGGCTGCCGGTCAGGCGCAAGCCCAAGGTCAAGGCGGCGACCAGTTCCATGTTATCGGGACGCCGATCCCATCCGATGACAACGGTGTTACCTTGTCCGGGCAAATCGGGTTGCGTGTAGGAAAGGGCTTCACCCACCAACCGCATGAAAGCAGGGGTCAGGGTACGCGCTTCTTCGAGGCACTGGATGGCTTCATTTTCGTCCATGTTTTCCAGCGATGTTCGGCCGCGAATCCCATCGGTTCCGAAGAATGAGCCTGCCACGACAATCCCTCAGCGGTGTTGGCTACCGGCTTCATGAACGCCAGTTACGGTGACATTGGGCCATACGGTGCTGTTGCAACCAAGAACCACGCCGGGGTTGGTTACGCTATTGCAACCTAGAGCAACCCCTTCTCCAAGGATGGCCCCAAACTTACGCAGGCCACTTGGAATTCGTTCCCCGTTATGGCGAAGATGCACTTCTCCCCCGTCGTTGCGGAGGTTGCTGAGTTTGGTTCCAGCACCGAGGTTGACGTCTTTTCCGAGGATGGAGTCGCCAACGTAGTTGAAATGCGGCGCTTTGGCTCCTGGTAGGAGAATCGAGTGCTTCACTTCCGTTGCATGGCCAACCACGGCGTCTGCACAAATCCAAGAGAATTCACGGACGTAGGCTCCGCTGCGCACGATGGCCCGTGGACCGATGTAGCAAGGCCCA
>DUIU01000172.1:1941-3105 GCA_013330155.1 Candidatus Poseidonia sp.
GAGTCGCCAACGTAGTTGAAATGCGGCGCTTTGGCTCCTGGAAGGAGAATCGAGTGCTTCACTTCCGTTGCATGGCCAACCACGGCGTCTGCACAAATCCAAGAGAATTCACGGACGTAGGCCCCGCTGCGCACGATGGCTCGTGGACCGATGTAGCAAGGTCCAATCAGGTACGCTCCGGCTTCGATGGTGGCGGACGCGTCGATGATGATGCCTTCACCTCGGGTGAAAAACCCGGGGTTGTCAATGCCGATATCGCCGCTCAGGGCCTTCATCTGGGCTTTCAATCCAGCCTCATGGTTGGGGTCGAGCACCCGCCACGCCGGTTCATCCTCGGGAAGGGACGGGAGGTGGCCATCTTCTGTCCCGGAAAAAGAGGGAAAGAGAGCCGTGGCATTGGCGAGTTGACCCCAGTCCATGCACCGTCGAAGCGGCACTTGGGCATGAATGTGGTGATGGCTCAGGACGCGAGGTGGTAGATTCGCTTTCCAGTCGAAGAATCGAGTCGGAAGTTGATCATCTCAGAAAGGTAGCGAGGAATGAACAATCCAACCTTGCGTGTCGTTAATCCGTGGTTGCGCATTTTTCGTTCGTTGGACAAGAAGGCGACAATGTCAGCTGCTGACGCCCCAGGCATCGTAGCGACGTAATCGACAATTTCATGCTTCAACCGCTCTAAGCGGGCCTGTTTTTGGGAACCTTTTCCTTTCATGGTGTTCTCATGTTATACTTGGTTGCGGCGGATAATAAACGCCGGTTGGGATGTCCATGGGACCCCTCATTTTGGGTGTTGTTGAAAGGAATGAAGTTCGATAATTCTCCGCACGACTGGTCACCGGCGTTCGCAGCGCTGAATGATGGCGGGCGATGGAGGATTCGAACCCCCGTCTCCGGCTCCGAAGGCCGGAAGGATATCCAGACTACCCTAATCGCCCGTAATCCCCCCGAGAGGACACCCCTTCTTGAAGAAGGCGGGTGGCGTGGCTTCGTTATGGCGCGCTCCCTCCCGTGCATCCCAAGCGGGTGTTCTGCGTGTTGCAGAGAGACCACGATGCCCATCACCAAGGCCGAAGCGTCGCGGTTGGCACGGCGTACGGGCATGAAGATGGATGATTTTTCCGTGCAAAACGACGGTGTTCTGACCTTGCTCAACAACGCGCAAAC
>DUIU01000186.1 GCA_013330155.1 Candidatus Poseidonia sp.
CGCCGAGGTCAAATTGGTCTGGATCACGGCTTCAAAATCGTCAACCTTGGTTGCGTGAGGTGGACGCAGGGCGATTGACCCTACGAGATGAGCCATGCCCGAAAGGCCTGTTTCGCCTTGTTGCGAAGCATGAGCTACGGCCGCTTGAACGGTTGCTTCGTCCAAGGCATCGCCAACGATGAGTTCTGCGCCATGCGCCACCAGTTCCTCGACGCGCTCTGCGTCCCGGGCAAGCAGGGTGATGTTGTGCCCCTCATCAAGGAGCAGGCGGGCAAGAAGGCGGGCAATGTCACTGCTTCCACCGACCAAAAGAAATGATTTACTCATGGATTCCTTTCATTTCAAATTACTTTTATACTGCTGTTTTAGGGGGGTGAACAGTGATTGAAAAAGAAAAACGCCCGAAGGCAACCATGCTTCGGGACGCCCACCCCGCCATTGAAGGCACCGTTCGCGAAGCCCGTTCCATCCACATTTTGGGCGCAGGATTGAATCAAGAGCGCCCTGCTCATCAAGCCATTCACGACTTGGACGGAAAGGGTTGGCGGCTCGTCCCAATTCATCCACGGGATGCGGGTGGAGCCATTCTCGGCCACCCTATTCGGCCGAGTATCGATGAATCCTCAGACCCAGAAATCGTCGTGTTTTTCCTTGCCCCGGAACGAGCCAAGCAGGCGGTCATGGAATTGATGGTTCGGCACGGCCAGAGCAATTTACCACTGCTGTGGTTTCAACCCGGTTCAGAACATGAAGACGTACTCGAGATGCTCAACGAGGCTGGCATACTTCACATCGTTGACGACTGCATCGTGCGATACATCCAGCGCCATCACCTCAACAGTACGCACAACCTCGCTCCATCGCCATGGTACCTGCAAGTTGCTTCGAGGGATGGGAGCGGTTGCTCTGTATGGACCGTTGAGGATTCCTTGGCCACCCAGACAGCTCCGGATACGGCCTTGGAATGGTGTGGTGATGTGTGGGACTTGGAACATTCCGAACATACAGTGGCTCGCTATGTCCGCTCCCTCGCCCAGCCAGACGAAACCCTTCCTGAACTCGCCCTCCGTTTGGCGTAATCGGAGGGACATCAAACGCTCTCGGTTTGAGCGTCGATTTTGAACAAGGTCCCGCCACCTCCAAACGTGGCATAGTAGAGCGTGCCATCCGGATGGAAAGCAATGGGCAGTGGTGTTCCGGCATCCCACGCAAATCGAGTGATTTCGGTGGAGTAGGAGGCGGGTTCATCTCCAGGGAAGACATCAATTCTCAAAATTTCATGGCCTTGAGGAAGAAGCGTGTTCCATGAACCATAGACCGTGGCATAGAGCGTAAAACCCTCTGCTGGTGAAAGTCCTGGGAGTGGAGAATGCACCGGGCGAAGGTCCAATCCGTTCATCGAGGTGTGGGGCGTCCACTGGCCAACAGGTGCCTCAGTGCCTTCGGGAACAGGGGTATCAGGCTCATCGTCTGGCCACCCATAAGCAGCCCCTTCAATCATGAAATTCAATTCCTCTTGCGGGTGATCGCCTTCCCAATCTCGGCCATTGTCCGTGAAGAAATACCCGTGCCCGTCAACCCAAGCTCCGTCAAACGAGTTACGCACCCCACTGGCAAGCACTCCGTGTTCACCTGTGGTTGCGTTCACCCAAAGGAGGGCTGCATTTCGTTGGTCATCTTCCTGACAAACGTTGCACGTGGAGCCGCTGTGCCAAATCAACGTCCCATTGGACATGACTTCAACGGTGTTGGTTTGGTGGTTTCCGACAGGAATGCCTGAGACCAACACATTTTGGTTTTCGAACAGACCCGCTTCTGAAACCTCGTAGGAGCTCAAACGACCCGCTTCTGAAACGATGGCGCGCCCTTCGTGGAGAAGAAGACCATGCGGGCGGTCAAGATCATCCAAGAGCGTGCGCCGTTGGTCAGTCTCAACGTTCAACTCGGTGATTTGCCCTCCGTCTCGATCGCACACGAGAAGATGCGTGGTGTTGGCCCAAACAAGGCAGGTTGGACCCCCCAATTGAGAAGCGGCTTGATTCACTTCATACCCCTCGACGACCGTTGGTTCCAAACCAGAGGCGTAGGGATACACCTGCCTCACTAAAAGCAAGGCGACGAGGAGAGTCGCCACTGGAAGCAGGTGTCGGCGCATCTATTCCTTGGGCACCGTTGCTTTTGTTTCAACGATTCGGAGGCGTGGTCGGACACAAACGCATCAATCATTGCGACCTTGACGGCCCATGAGAGAAAGCGCTGCGACAACGGCTACAAGGGTTGAGACAACGACGAAACCTGGCGTGTCTTCGCTTTCATCTCCTGAATCATCCGAGGTGGTAGCAGGAGTTCCGCCATCGCCGACCACGACTTCGCCAAACATGTTCAGGCCAATGTGAGGCTCGCAGGCGTAGTAGAAGGTGGTGTCTTCGGTGAACGTATGGTGGAAGGCCACATTAGCGGCTGCTGCTCCAGATGTAATCCCATTCTCAACATAAGTTGTCGACTTGAAACCGGTAATCTCCTTCACGTTGTGAGGCATGCTGGCCTCTTCCCAAAGCCAACAAACGGTCTCTCCAACGGCGATGTTGACCACGGTTGGACTGAAGGCATATCCTGACGAATCAATGCCGACCGTTGCTGCACAGGTGACGCCATCGAACGGGTCGACAACAACGGGCTCGTCTGCAGGAGGCATCAGGACCTTGTCGATCACGTGGATGATGCCGTTGCTGGCCATCACGTCTGCTGAGGTCACGGTAGCGTCGTTGATTGTCACGGTACCGTCGGATACCGTGAACGTCGCATCATCACCGTTCACCATCGTAGCGGTCATGCCGTCGGTTACACTGGCGGCATCAACGGAAGCTCCAACCACGTGGTAAAGGAGGATATCGGTAAGGGTTGCATTTTCCTCTTCGGTATCGAAGGTTGACAGGTCAATGCCTGCAGCCTCGAACGCTGCGTCGGTCGGAGCAAAGACCGTGAACGGTCCTTCACCTTGGAGGGTCTCAACCAAGCCGGCATGAGCAAGAGCAGCCACGAGAGCGTCGTGGGAACCGGTGTTGGTAGCCACGGTGGCGATGTCAACCAATTCAGGTTCATCGGCCGGTGGGAGGAGGACCTTGTCAATCACATGGATGATGCCGTTGCTGGCGGTGACATCGGCCGTGGTGACGTTGGCGTCGTTGATCATGACCGCTCCGTCGGTGACGGTGAAGGTGGCGTTGTCGCCGTTGACCATCGTGGCGACCATGCCATCGGTGACGTTGGCGGCATCGACGGCCCCTGAGACAACGTGGTAGAGGAGAATGTCCGAGAGGGTATCGTTTTCTGCATCGGTGTCGAAGGTTGACAGGTCAATGCCTGCCGCCTCAAAAGCGGCGTCGGTTGGGGCGAAGACCGTGAACGGCCCGTCGCCTTGGAGGGTCTCAACCAACCCGGCGTGAGCCAGGGCAGCGACGAGTGAATCGTGCGAGCCGGTGGCTTCGGCGTTGGCTGGAATGTCTTTTGTTTCATCAGCACTGACACTAAAGGAGACGGTGGAGAGGCTGAGGCAGGCAATCATGAGGAGCGTAAGTGCACGGTTCATGGAAGGTCTGCGAATCCAGCCGTACTTAAGGCGCGGTTTTTCTCCGGGAGTTGAATCCCCTGTCATGAGCTTCATTTCGCCTTGCGAACAATGGACCACTGGTCTCGACGGAGTCCCTCAAGAGCAACGCCGGTAATCGCTCCCCAAACCCATGGTTCATCCACGCCGAGGCCGAAGAGCGTAGCCATTCCCCCCAAAGCAAGAATCCAATGATGGACCCAGACCTTCTTCGTTCGGAGATGAAATTTGAAGTTCTCAGTCACCCATCGAACGGCTGCGAACGTCAGCACCAGGGAAAGGGAGTACCATGCAAAGTCCATGTGGTTTCATCTCCGTTCAAGTCGAATCAATTGAACGGTGAGCGGTATTCGTGAACATCATCCGCAATTCGAAGCAATTGGTTGTATTTTGCCACGCGATCGGAACGGGCTGGTGCACCGGTTTTGATCTGCCCTGCTCGAGTGCCCACGGCGAAGTCAGCGATGGTTACATCCTCGGATTCACCACTGCGGTGAGAGACCACGTTGTTCATGCCGTTGGTGGAGGCAAGGTCCATCGCTTCAAGCGTTTCAGAGACCGTGCCCACTTGATTGAGTTTAACCAGCATGGCATTGGCCGCTCCCAGTTCTATGCCCTGGGAAAGGCGCTCTGATTGGGTCACAAAAAGGTCGTCCCCCACGGTTTGAACGCGGTGACCGTAAGCTTTCGTAAAGGCGGCCCAGCCTCGCCAGTCGTCCTCGCCAAAGCCGTCTTCGATGGAGAGAATCGGGTATTCGTCCAGCCACCCGCCATACATGTCGACCAACTCGTCGGAAGACAGGACCTTGCCGTCCATGTGGTATCCATCGTCCTTGAGGAATTCAGTTGAAGCAACATCAAGAGCGATACCAATCTCTTCCGTCGAATAACCTGCGCCTTCGATGGCTCTGACCATGTACTTGAGGCCCTCTTCGTTAGCGGGAAGGTTCGGGGCAAACCCACCTTCATCGCCAATGCCGCCAAGTAAGCCGTCTTTCTTGAGTTCGGCCTTCAA
>DUIU01000022.1 GCA_013330155.1 Candidatus Poseidonia sp.
CATCGCCGTGATGTGTTCAAAGCCTCCACCATCATGTACGAGCGAGCGGCCAACAACCCGAAAATTGAGATTCGAACCTTCCGTCAAATCAAGGAATGGCTATCCGATGAAAAGGGACTTAGCGGGGCTGTTTTGGAGAACACACAGGACGGGAGCACGGAAACCATTGAAGCAACGGGCGCCTTTATCGCCATTGGCCATACGCCCATCACCGATTTCCTCGGTGGCCAAGTCGAGACCGATGAAAACGGGTACATCGTCCACAAAGAACACACCATGACGTCCGTTCCTGGCGTTTTCGCTGCCGGCGACGTGGTTGATACTCGCTACAAGCAAGCGATAACCGCAGCTGGTTTGGGTTGCTCGGCCGCGATTGACGTTGAGAAATGGTTGGAAGAGAACGTCCATTGAAGCCGTTTCCTTGATGTGGGGGGGCTCGCTGGCCGAGCCATGGTTGATGTCGCTCGTCATGCTCGACACATCAGCTTGCCCAACGTTGGGGTGGAAGGCCAACAACAGCTAAGCAAATCCAGCGTATTGATCGTTGGGGCAGGGGGTTTGGGTTCTCCAGCAGCCTTGTATTTGGCCGCCGCCGGTGTGGGTCGCCTTGGGCTCATCGACAACGATGCCGTTGATGTGAGCAACCTCCAACGCCAAATTCTCCACGCCACCAATGATGTTGGCAGGCCAAAGGTCGAATCCGCGAAAGAAACGCTTGGCGCACTTGACCCGAACGTGAAGGTTGAGGTCTTTCATGAGCGTCTCCACCCGGCGAACGTTCTGGAACGCTTCCAAGGCTGGGACCTCATCATCGACGGCACCGATAATCTTCCAACTCGATACCTCATCGATGATGCCTGTTCGCTCCTCGGCTTGCCGTGGATATACGGCTCTGTGTTCCGTTTTGAGGGCCAAGTTTCTCTGTTCAACCACAATGGCGGACCTGCCTACCGGGATTTGTTTCCAGAACCTCCTCCACCAGAAGCCGTGCCGACATGTTCGGAAGCCGGGGTCTTTGGAGTGCTCCCGGGCATCATCGGTCTGCTTCAAGCCACCGAGGCCATCAAATTCCTTCTTGGTATGCCCACTTCGCTTAGCGGTGCCTTGCTGCTCTACGACGCGCAAAGCATGACCTTCGACACGTTGCGCTTCGAAGCCGACCCTGATCGGCCGAAGGTGGTTGACCTGAGCGAAGCCGCCTCGATGCTCTCCGATGAGGCTTGGTGCATGAACGAAGGTGGCCAATCCCAATCTCCGCAAGAACAAAAATCCGTATCCAACCAGGGTGAAGTCATGTTCAACCACCTCTCCATGGCCGATTTCCTGCAACGACGTGGTGACGGTTGGACTCCCTTCATTCTCGATGTGCGCTCCGATGCGGAATACGCCGAGGCTCACGTAGCCGCTTGCGACCTCCAAGTGCCCCACTCAACCATTCATGGTGCGCTTGATTCAATTCCACAAAACGCCGATGTTGTCATTTACTGCAAAAGTGGAATGAGGTCCCAACTCGCCGCGATTGAACTCATCAAATCGGGGTATTCGGCCCAGCGCCTCTACAATCTGGAAGGTGGAATCATGGCATGGAATGCCGCGGCGCCGGATGAGATTATTGGTTGAAACTTGGATGTTGAAGCCTCTGCCGAAAACACAACCCGCAACCGCCTCAGGGGGGAGAGGTTCAAATCCGCCTTGGCTCTGCTCTTTCTACGGAGGGGATGAGAATAGCGAGCATCATCATCGCCGACGAAAACCAAGGCCGACGCAACCTGCTTGCCAACACCTTTGAGCGAGAGGGCTACGAGGTCACCCGATTGGGTACGCTCACGCAAACCCAAGCCACGGCAAGTGCGGTCCTACCGGATGTGCTGCTGATGGAAGGTGAATGGACCCAGGGCAGCGCATTGGATGTCTGCCAATCGCTTTCGGGCCAGCCACGGTTTCGAACAGCTACACGAATGGTTGTCCTGTCCCGTACCACTGCACCCGATTTTCTTTCCTCGGCCGCCATGGCTGGTGTGGCTGAAGTGATTGGTAAACCCGTGGACATGAACCAACTCATCGGCCAGATTGGACGCCATGCAGCAAAACAATTCGTGCCCCCACCCGCCGAACTTTCAGCCCCTCAGGGAGGTGGTGTCTTTGGTGGAGGTCAACGCTTTGATGTTGGCATGACGATGAACGACAGCCAATGGGCTCTTCCAATGCTCAGAAGGTTGGTTGAAGCAGGTAATATTGACAATGAATTTGTGGCTTCCATTCGCGAAGAAATGGGCGGCTCCCAATCCGATGATGAAGAAGCGGAGCTTTCCGCTGAAGCCATGACAACCATGGTGCGCTTAGCCTTGAATCGCCTTGTTGGTTCCCAAGACCCAGCGGAGGTCGCCTCGCTCGGAGACACTGAATCTGCGGCAAACGACGATGCAGCACCCGCTGCTCCATCGTTCCCAACCATCAACAAAGGGGCGACGTTGGGAGAGGGGGCAGCTCCTAACTTGGGCCAAGGAAACATGAATTCTTCAATGGAGGATATCCTTGAGAAACAGGCCAATGACATCGCTCGACAGGTTGAATCCGATATGGAGGGGATTCTCTCAGAGGCTCCCGATTATGTCGCCATCTTGGAAGAAGACGAACAAGTCGGCATTGACCCCGAAACCCTGGCCCTCACTCGCCTCACGGCACAAATGCTGCATGAATTAATGGAAGCCCTCAAACGGCCGGGGGCGCTTTCCGATTTGACCCTCTTGACCCAAGTTGAAGATGCCAGTTCAATGGCGGCTGATATGCTCGACGCCCTTCCCTCAAAGGAGGAGGAGGAGTGAACACAGGCCTCCATGAACGGCAACTTAATCGTGCTTTCTTGGCCTTACTCGCTGCTTTTTTTGTTAACTTTCTTGGCTACGCGTTCATCGTTCCGATTCTCCCTTCTTGGCAAACCCAATTTGACCTCAATGCGACCCAAGCCACGATGTTGGTTTCGTTGTGGGCGGTCCCCCTCTTGCTTCTTGGACCCTTTACTGGGCGCATCACGGACCGGTTCGGAGCGGGACCAACCGTGTTGGTGAGTTTGGTGCTTCTAGCGGCATCAAGTGGCCTGTACATTCTCGCTACAAATGAATGGGTGAACCGCCCTTTCTTGTTGCTTGCGGGAGCTCGGATGCTTCACGGTGCTTCCGGAGCCACCATCATGACGGCGGGGCTCGCCTCGGCTTCCATCCTTTGGCCCGTTCGATTTGGTGAACAAGCTGGAAAACTGCTGGGCATGGCGGCCATCGGGGGTTTACTCGGTCCCGTACTCGGAGGGGTCTTGTTCAGTTGGGGTGAGGCTTCGGCCTTCGTCGTGCTCGGTGGCTTGACCCTGATGGTCTGCCCGTTGATGGCGATCTCCACCTCGGTCGTTGGAGGGCCGAACGAACACACCACTGCTTCCGTATCTCTACGGGTTTTTTTCGATGACCGTATTCTGTTTCGAGTAGGCGTCCTCTTGGCCATCACCACGTTAGCAACAGGTGCTTTGGAGGCCGGCGTCCCCCTCTTCCTTGACGACGCCTTGGGTCTGAGCGCTGCCCAAATCGGGGGTGTTTTATTGGTCATGGTGTTGATGCAAGGACTTGGTTCGGTTATTTGGGGCCGTTGGGTTGACCGAAACGGTCCGACCCGCTACATGCTCATTGGTTGGCTGTTCGTCTCCCTTGCTTTACTCGGGGTTGGTTTGGTTGGACAAGTGCTCACTGGAACAGCGGCTGTCTTGGCCATGATCGTCCTCTTGGGGACGTTCCAGTTTTTCATCGCCGCTGCTCAACTCCCAATGCTGCCAATGATTGACCCCGCCCCCCGCCGAGCCCTTGGCGAGGGAAACCCTGGCTTGGCGTTCGGTGTTTTTGGGGCCGCATGGGCAGCAGGAACCATTCTCGGACCTCTTCTCGTAGGCCCCATGTTCGATGCCTTTAGCTCATGGGCGCTAGCGCTGGGATGTTTGTGTGTACCTGCCTTGGGGGCGTTGGCTATGACGTATGGCAACCAAGACGTCTTGCACGAATGTTATGCTGAAGAAATCCAAAAACGGATAGAACAACTTGACGCGCTCGATGAGTGAAGGCAAGGTGTGGAAGAAGAGCATTGAAGCCACCCATCCCGTGGGAGGGTCGGGGACAGACCGTGTCGCAAGGAGACCTTCCTGAAATCTTCGGCCTGGATTGGCGCCCCAAGTCACCTTTGGAATTCTATCAATCGCTTCCAAAAGGGGCCGCCCGTTCCGAGGTCTTGGCCTTCGTCGCCCAACGTCATGATGCTCATCTCTTCCTGGTCGCCAACGTTTGGGACCACGTGATTGCATCAGAGCCAGAGACCTTTGAAGGCCCTTCTTGGAACGCCTTTTCGACTCGTTTCATCGACGCCCTCGAACGCGGTCTCAAGAAACAAATGGAGAGCACG
>DUIU01000036.1:0-869 GCA_013330155.1 Candidatus Poseidonia sp.
TTGGACGTTGACCAAGAACAACTCCCGGGTTGTTTCTGGGGTGAAGAGCAATCCACCTTCGACCACGACAATGACGGTACTGTGAATTGGGCTGATGACGACTGGGATGGCGACGGAATTTCCAACCTTGTTGAATTGCAAACCAGCATTACTGCTCCGTTTGACCACGACAACGACGGGACCCGAGACGACATGGACGAAGACGACGACGAGGACGGAATGCACGACGAAGACGAAGTGTTGCTTTGGCCCACACGCTTTGACCGCAACTCCACCAATCCTTGGGACCACGACGACTTTGGAGACGGCGAAGGTATCGCCAACCCCTCCGATTTGTCCACAGGACCCGACGCCATTGACAACGACGACGATAACGACACCCGTACGGACCCGGACTTCGACCAAATCGAAAACACAGAACTGACCTCAGATTGGGACCACGACAACGACGGCATCCTTGATGCCGACGACAAAACGCCAACCTACATCACGCTCAATCTGCCTGACAATCTATGGTTGGATGCGCAGAGCCCAACCATCTTTGCAGGCCACGTTGACTGGTTGAACCCCGTCACTCTCATTTACGAGGCAGCCCCTCAATTACCTGTACAGGTTCATGTTGAATGGACAGCGAACAACACCACTGCCATCGAAACCATCGATGTCTTGACCAATGCTGGTGGAAACTTCAGCGTCGGGCAATTCCTCTATCCAGAGGATTTGACGGTGGGTGATAACACCACATATCGAGTGTATGCCGAAGTCACGGAGATGTTCGTGTTCAACGGAAGCCAATCTCAATCCTACTTCGTTGGTGCTGAGGCAAACATGACCGTTGACTATTCGGCCTGGACCTACTTCCGCAGCGA
>DUIU01000036.1:1227-7198 GCA_013330155.1 Candidatus Poseidonia sp.
TTGTTCGACAACCGGATTAAGAATTCACCGATCTCCTTCTCCATCTTTGGTGGCTTGTTTGGTAACCTGACCGCACCAACCAACTTCACCGGTTTGGGCAACAACGGCTACCGAACCGATGCTTCAGGATGGGCTTCACTGACCTTCGTCCAGGATTTGGGCATCAGCGGCACCTGGAAGCAGGTGCAGTGGAACTCCACCGCCGATAACGGCGTTGGACAGGTACCTGGTGGCTATGAAGAAATTGTTTGGAATGACTTGACCAAGCAACACGACGTGGTGTTGGATAGCAATGGCGATACATTGCGGTACAATTACACCAATACAAGCCTTCCAGCCGGAGACATCGAAATCATCCCCCGAGTCTCGCCAGAATTGGCCACTGAATGGCCATTCCCGTATCTAAACGGCGATGAAGCTGAACCGTTCTCTGTTCGCATCATGCATCGAATGAACATTGAAGGGACGCTGATTCTTGATGGATTGAGCCCTATTTACTACTATGACTCAACCGTCAACAACGGTGATGGAACGTTCGGCGACTGGTCAACCCTCTTCCACCAACCCGCCTTGGACAATGCAGGCGTGAATTACAACGATGTCTCAGCGTTCAAGCCTTACCCGAAGTCATGGGACGGCACCCCTACAGGATTGACTGGACAAGCAGCAGCGTTGCGACCTTTCCTTGATGGTAACGGCACGCACTGGTTCATCGCATTGGTGAACGGTGGCGACAGCAATTTGCCTCCATGTGGCCCGGTGGACCGTACGGATCCAAACAGTGCTATTCGCTGTGAAATCGTTCCGGAGATGAACACAGGCGAAACCCTCCAAGTCGTGGGTAAGGTGACCAACCGAACCAACGACCCGTGGGACCAAGACCCCATCGCCTTGCAGGTAGACGTAGACAAGAATGGACAATTCCTTGGTGCCGGCGAGACTGCATACACCCAGCGACCGATCATGAAGGACGGCGATGCTGCCTACGATTACAACTGGTCGTGGTTCAGTCAATACGGCTCAGGCACCTATGGTCTGCGAGTTGACTTCACCAATTCCGCCTACTACTTCACCGGCAATTCGTCGACCCTCGCTCCGACGGGCGCCTACATCAACGTCACCGTCGTCGGTACGACCGACTTCCAGACGACATCGTTGCCCCGCTTGTATCGAAACACCAACACGACCATTCAGGCCAAGTTGGTTGACAATTCACTGCAACCGGTTCGAAATGCACCTGTGAACTACACCTGGTCGTTTGACGGACGCACTGGCGTGAACTTCACGGACAGCAACGGTTTCTTCGAAATACCGTTCAATGTTTCAGCCTCCGATTCGCTCGGTAATTTCACCTTGCAATTCGAGTATTCCGGTACTTCTCTGCTCAAGGGAACGACGGTTTCTCAATCGGTTTGGGTGGTTTCTCGCACCTACATGCAGGTCATCAGCACTGAAGAGAACCTCCGGCGCAACGGTGACAAATGGGACTTCACAGCTCAGGTTTCCGATGACAACAAGACCAGCATACGGGATTCAGGTGGAACAGCCCTATCCGGTGGTGAAACGCCTTATGGTGGACTTGTGGATGTCATCTTTGAAGGAACAGACTTCCAAGGAACATTGCATCGGCAAGTTGTCGCAACCCTCGCTCCAAATGCAGGGGTCATCTCTTTGCCCGAAGTCGAACCTGATGGCTCACATCTCTGTTTCTACGACGGCAACGGTGACAACATCCCCGACCGCGACCTTGATGGCGATGGATTGGAAGTTGAGGAGACCATTGGATGTTTGAAGTCGAACATCTCTCCACTGAACCCCACTCTGCTTCGCGCTGACCCTGAATCCTTCCTCCCCGATGGATTCGGTCCTGTGAACGTGATTTTGCGATTCCAAGAGACGCTGCCCAACGAGGGCTGTCAGCCGCTTGATGTCAGTTATCTGGGCATCCAGGGCGCATGGGACCCATGTACATCCGTACCAGGGAACGACCATTTCCGCCTCACCATGACGAACAACGCCAATGGATTCAACCTCATTGGACGTACGATCATGACCGTGGATGACCAAATTGTCTACACCAGCGAAATTGACCCAATGACGGGAGAGGTTGTGCCCAAGCCAATGATTGTCACTGGCCAACTCAGCGACGAATTGGGCGTTAACCTGACCGACCGAAGCATCCGTGTGAACTACGAAATGGTCAACGGTCAGACCGGTCCAGTCGCTTGTCAATCTGGCACCACCAACATGGATGGTTTCTTCTCCATCACCTGTCCACTTTCTGACGTGTTGGCCGGTAAGGCCCGTGTCTCGGTGTCTTACTCCGCTTACGACAACAACGATGCCTACCGCTATGAGAACAAGACCGTCCAGACCGAGTTTGACGTTTTCTCCAACTCAACGTTGCAGATTACTGAAGTTGGTCCGTTCAAGTCCAGTGTCGACCAATTTGTCGCACAAAATGGCTCAAGGTATCCTGTGCTTTACCTCAAGGAATCCTTCCACATCGATGCGTTCCTTGCCCAATCCAACGGACAAGCTGTCGGTGGAAAGTGTCTGAACATCTACCTTGACCCCGATGAGAACGTTCGACCTCTTGCTACGGTTCGAACCAGCGATATCGGCGGAAGCGTGGAATGGTTCAGCGGCGATCCGATTCAGAACCCAACCCTCCGAGGCGTGGAGACCACCGGTGGTAAACTGGAAGGTTTCCGTACCCTGCGTGTTGCGTTTGAACCGGACCGAAACATTCCCGGTGGCTGTGATAAGGACAGCAGCAATGCTCTCAACGGTTCAGCGATGGACATTGAAGTGCTGGTTCGCTCTCGTGTCGACCTGCAAGTGAAGGAAACTTGGAGCAACAGCGGTGCAAACGGTGCTGATGAAGGAGATTTGATCTTTGGAGAAATCGCCCTTTTGCGAGACCGTCTTGATTTGGCCGTTGAAAACGAAGAGGTCATCTTCGCTTACGAATTCTTCAACGACGAAACCGGTCAGTGGGAAGTCTCTGACCTGAACAACAAGACCCGAACCAATGAGCAAGGTGTTGCTGGATTTGAGTGGTCCTTCGTTGGACAGAGTTGCGATGGCAACCCATGCAGTGGCCTTTGGCGAATCACGGCGTACTACCCCGGCTCAACCTACTTTGCGGCGTCGCAGGACAACATCACGCACGAAATCACGTACAAGAAGGCCGAAGCCTTGGGTGGCTCAGGTGGCTTGCTCTCTCCGGGTAACCTCATTGGGTTCGCCATCATTCTGATGGCCCTCCTCATCGCTGGAGCCATCTACTACCAGCGCGTGCAACAACAACGCCAGGTGCAAGCTCTCCGAGGTATTTTGACCGACGCCATGATGCAACTCGAAGCCAGCAACGAATACATCGCTGCCATCTTTGACTGCTACAAGAGCCTCGTCAAGCACTTCCGAAAGTACGGCTTCATGAAGAAGGTATACGAGACAGCACGTGAGTTTGAGGCTGCGGTTCGCACCGCCTTCAACATGGTGCCAACGGACCAACTCGACGACTTCCTCTCCATCTTTGAGGAAGCGCGCTACTCCGAGCACACCATTGATGCAACCCATCGAGATCGTGCCATGCAGACCCTCGGAGCCATCACCAATTCATTGACGATGTCCCTTGGTGAAGAGGCCGTCGTCAAGCGAATCGACGCTTCCAGCATCTACGATAACCTGACCAAGGCCGGCGAATTTGTCGCCGCTGATGGCTCGGTTCGACAGGCTGGTATCGTCGAAGGCGAGAACACTGACTTCAAGATTTGAAGTGGTTCGCTGCCTCAACGAGGCAAGGCATAGTGAGCGTAAGCCAGACCCTTTGCCTCCTTAACCTTCAAAGGGTGGAGGGTAGTGTAGATGTTCATGGACGACTGGAAGGCACTCATTGACCAAGCCATGCAAATCGAAACGACGGACACCATCGGTGCACATGGCATCTACGAAAGCGCAGTGCGTGCGGCGTTGGCTGACTCGCAAATGTTGCTGGGCGATGTGGAAGCTGCGGCCATCATCGAAGCGCTTTACGGTGCTTTGGTGGCCTACTCCCAAACCGTCATGCTTCGGATGAAAGCCGAAGACCCCGAAGTCGGCGGCCCAGACCATGCCTTCCGTGCCGGGCAAGCCTACGGCGTCAGTTGCATTCTCAATCACCTCATCGACCGATTGACCGACGTGGCTGGTATCACGGCCCTCGGCGCTCTTGATGACTTTTCAGACATGCTTCACGACGAGATCATCGTCCAAGCCCGCGCCGCTGGATTGACCGTCGAGTTGCTTGATGCCAAAGGCGAAATTCTCCTCGATTAAAGCGCCTCGATTTGGGTTAAAAACGGCCCCCTCCGGCGCGACAGGAGTTCATTCCGCGTCGGTGCCTTCATAACGGGATGGACGGTCGGCAGGTTGCTTCAAAGCATCGAGGGAGTCAAATGAGCAACCCAGAACGTAAGACAAACGCCCAGTTGGTTGATATGATCAACCAACTGAAAGCCCAGTCTCGCGACACCGGAGCTGCAGTTTGGCGAGATGTGGCCTTGCGTCTTTCAAAGAGCCGCAAGAATTGGGCCCAACCCAACCTCAGCCGTGTAAGCCGCTACGCCCCCGAGGGTGCTACCATCCTCGTTCCAGGCAAGCTGCTCGGCTCAGGTGAGTTGACCAACGGCCACACCATCGCCGCCTACAGTGTCAGCACCGGTGCCCGTGAGAAGATTGAGGCCGCTGGAGGTCGAATCATGACCTACGGCGAGCTGATGAACGAAAACCCAACAGGAACGGGGGTTGTTATCCTTGGCTGATCCAACCACCTACGTGTTCGACGCTGACGGCCTTATTCTCGGCCGCTTGGCCTCTGCCTCCGCCGACCTCTTGTTGAAGGCCGCCCGCGAAGACCGCGATGACAAAGTCATCATCGTCAACGCTGAGAAAGCCATCATCTCAGGTAGCCGGCAATCCGTCCTTGACAACTACCACAAGAAGTACGAGTTGAACCATGCCCGAAAGGGGCCGTTCTTCCCTCGTATGCCCGACATGATTCTCAAGCGGGCTGTTCGTGGTATGCTGCCTTACCAAAAGAAGAGCAGCGGCCGTCGAGCCCTTCGAAACCTTCGCGTTGAAATCGGTTGCCCAAATCACCTCTCTGGTGATTTGCCTGAAGGCCACCAGCAAGGAGACGACAGCAAATTCCGCCGTGATTTGCCTGACCGCTACATCCGATTGGGTGATGTCAGTGCAAACTTGGGAGCACCCGCTCACCGATGGACGGGAGGTGACCAGTGATGGCACGTAAGAAGAAGTCCGTTGAATCCTCTGGAAAGCGCAAGACCGCCGTCGCTCGTGCGAGCGTCAAGGCCGGAAAAGGCCGTGTTCGTGTGAACTCCGAACCCATTGAAATTTTGCAGCCATCCTTGGCTCGTCGCAAATCAATGGAACCTTTGGTCATCGCCGACGCCATGAATCGCCTCAGCAAGGTCGACATTTCCGTCACCACCAATGGGGGCGGCATCATGGGACAGACCGACGCTATCCGAACCGCCATCGCCCGTGGCTTGGTCCACTACAACGGTGGCGCCGAGGGCGTTGATGAAGAACTTCGAGATGAGTATCTGCGCTTCGACCGCAGCCTGCTTGTGAACGACCCACGCCGAAAGGAGCCAAAGCACCAACTCGGCCGTGGTGCCCGCCGCAAGAAGCAAAAGTCGTACCGATGAGGTGAGATGATGATTATTCCAGTACGATGTTTCAGTTGTGGCTCTGTGATTGCCCACAAGTGGGAAGAATACAAGCAATTGGTTGCTGATGGAAAGACGGAATCCGAAGCCATGGACGCCGTTGGCCTGAAGCGCTATTGTTGCCGCCGTATGTACGTTGGACACCTCGATCTCATTGAAGAGGTCGCACCGTTCAGTGCAGCGCGCAGCTGAGGAATTCCTCGGGCCCGTGGGTTAGCTTGGCCTATACT
>DUIU01000176.1:0-4840 GCA_013330155.1 Candidatus Poseidonia sp.
AGGTCAAGGTTCGTTTTGAGCACATACAAGTGGTGGATGGCCATGGATTCTGGTGCAATGAGGAGCACAGTATCGTCATCCTCATCCCAGGATTGAAGCAGTACCTCACCTGCGTCTTCGGACCAAATTTGATGTCCAACCAGCGTGGTGAACAACAGGAAGGGCAGAACAAGAACGATGGCTCGAAGTGAATAATGTGCATCTGTGTGAGGCTCGTCGTGGTCGGGTAAATCACCCCAACGTAGCAATGCCACTATCGGTATCAAAAGCAAGGTGGCGTACCTTCCGTTATTGCCCAAAACAACCATGACGTTGACCAAACTCATGTTCCAGAGCGATGCCTCCAACGTCCAGAGGGAAGCAATGTAAGCGACCAGTCCGGCCAAGAGGGCACTGATGTAGACCACAAGCATGGTCAAACCGGGTCCACGGGCTGACCGCAAACGCCCCCACCGAGTTACGAAGAACGGCCAAAGAAGGCATCCCAACAACAAATACAAAACCACCGCATCGAACATGGCAAAAACCGAGGCGATGACGAAGTGGAGCGGTCGTTCGCCAATGATTGAGAAGGTGCCTGTTGCGGACATGAATCCAACAAACATGACACCAAAGTACACGATGAAGAACGTCAAAAATCCCACTGACCAAGGATTACCAAGGAATTGGTCATCACCGGTGTATGAACCCGACCGATGCAACACAACCCATGCCTCGGTGAGGAGGATCATGACCAACCAAACCATGAGTGAAGAAAACGGTGAGAATCCTTTCCAGACCATGACCAACAACACCGAGGTGGCCATGAGCCGACCGTTGAGTCGCAGATGGGCGATGGATTCACCACGATTGAACCAGAATCCAAGCACGCCAAGCCCCATCAAAAGGGTAAGCGGCGCCTCGTCGTATCCTCTGCTGGTCGAAAACATGAGAACTGGACTCAACATCAGCAAAGCCCCCCATAACGGTTCAAAACGAAGGGTCGAAGATTGATCTCGGGGGCGGCAAGAAACCACAACGGCGACCAATACCAATGAGGCGATGGCCGTAATTTTCATCGCAGCCTCGCTGGTGTTCCAAGGCGGGATGTAACCGTCGTAAACGGCACTCGAATTGACGCTGGATGAACCGCTGATGCGCGGTGAACCCCACGACAACGCTTGACCATTGGATGAATCATCGTTCAAGGCGTTGAGTCGAACGTGTGAATCCAAGCCAAGGTCGCTATGTAAAGCAGCGTAGACATGAAGGAGGATTCCGAGAACGAAGACAACCGCCCACCGCCGATGGTGAACGTTTTCTTCCTGCTCCATGAGATGCACCAACTTCCGTCGTGTCATGGAGGTTGCGGTTGTGGCGCCGAGAGAGAGATTTGAACTCCCGAGGGAACAGGCCCACGCGATTTCCAGTCGCGCGCACTACCAGGCTATGCGATCTCGGCTCTAACCACGCCGACCCCCACTCTTCGTTTAACCATCACCCTCTGGAAAGCACAAGTGTGACGAACAAAGCGAAAGGACTCAAAGGGGCGACCTCTACCGTTGGAGCATGGGCGAGGAGACGGGTGTTGAGGCCGCGCCTCAAACGGCCACTTCGAACCTTCCGTTTCGGATGGTGGACATCACCCTCGCCAAACCCGTCCCCAACCATGTTCCAATGGCGGATGTGGTCAACACCGTTCGCCAGGAACTCGTGTTTCAATGGAAATTACTGAGAAAAGAATGGAATCGTGCCCACTACATGACCATCGGTTTCGGGTTCTTGGCCCTGATTCTGGGTTCGGTTTCAAGTGAACTTTGGAACGGAGGTGATGCCAAAATTACCGGAGTTGATGGTGTGCTGGCCATCAATGGTTTCCAATTTTTCCAGATGCTTGTGTCCATTATCTGCTGGGGCTGGTTTGCCTACCAAGCGTTGATGTTGTTTCCAGTCATGCGCGTCCATGCCATCTCGCTCTTGGTCATGTGGAACGGATTGATTGGGGCACAAATATTCTTTCACCAAAACAACCCGAATTTCCCCGCTGGTTTCAATCTCGCCGATATGATGGAGGGAACACTTGTGCTTCTTGTGGTGTTTTTCTTCCTCTTCTTCTTTTGGAAAGCCGTCGTGGAAACACGCGACTTGCACGTTGAAATCAACCATTTGCACGAAGATGTCAGGGTGATGGAAGAAGCCCTCGCTGAACATTCCCTTCGCGGTTGGACCACCGTCTTTGGTGCATGGATTCTCCTCATCATGGTCTCGGCATGGGCTGGTTTACACCACGTGTCATCTTTTGGCGAAAGCAACGTTGGATTCCTAATACTGCACCTCCTCACAGGCCTTCCAGCCGTCCCGTTGTTGTTGTTTGTGTTATGGTACCCGCAACGCATGCTGGGCAATCAAACGAGTGTCCGTACACGAGCTGCCGTCGATGCGGCATTGGAAATGGAGGGAGATGGTCAAGTGTTCCGAGCCAGCGGAGCCACCTGCCCAGAATGCGGTACATCATCTGACCTTGGGTTAAACAAATCCGGAGAACTCGTTTACCCCTGCTTGGCCGAAGGGTGCAAGACACCAACGGTGGTTGGAACCAATTGTTTGACTTGCTCAGAACCGATGCCCAAGCGCATCGCCTGTCCATCGTGTGGCGTGAATGCACCCGCACTTGATTACATGCCAGACCAGGAAGCGTGGTAAGATGTTTAGCCGTAATAGAGACGATTTCCCAACCCTTCAAGCCGAACACGCGCCTGCCTACCTTGACAACGCTTGCGTCACACTCAAACCTCAATCGGTCATCGATGCAATTCAACGATACTACACGGAAACCCCTGGATGTGGCGGTCGTTCTGTGCACCGTTTTGGAACAGCGGTTTCAAAATCCGTCTCAGAAGCGAGAACGAAACTCGGCGCATTTCTGAACGCACCCAGCCCGAATGAAATCGTCTTCACACGAAACGCTACGCATTCAATCAATCAAATTGCGCACGGAATGAGTTGGTCGAAAGGCGATGTTGTCCTCACTACGGACAGAGAGCACAATTCGAACCTCGTTCCGTGGCTCCAACTGGAACAAGAACAAGGCATCGACCATCGCGTTGTGGCAAGCCATGAAGACAACACGTTTGACATGGAAGCGTTTGAAGCGGCTTGCTCAGATGCAGGAGAGCGATTGAAAATGGTCGCTATGAGCCATGTCGGCAATTTGGATGGCATCGAGATACCCATCGCTGAAATCACGAAAGTCGCCCACGACCATGGCGCTCTTGTCGCCATCGATGGTGCTCAATCCACCCCCCACATGAACGTCGATGTTCAGGCCTTGGACATTGATTTCTTGTCATTTTCCATCCACAAAATGTGTGGTCCATCTGGGATGGGTGGACTTTGGGGTCGATACGATCTTCTCGATGGACTTCGAACCATTCAATCTGGCGGTCAGACCGTCAAATCATCGACCTATACCGATGCGACATGGGCCGCGCCTCCGGCACGTTTCGAAGGAGGCCTAGGCAACTTTTCGGGAATGATGGCAACCGGAGCGGCCATCGACTACCTATCCAATTTGGACATGAATGCCGTCCATGAACATGAAATCAATTTGAATCGTATCATGACGGACGGCGTCAAAGACCTTGCTGGTGTTTCAATCATCGGTCCAGAAGACCCGAGTCAACGAGGCGGAATTTGTTCACTTCTAATGGATGGATTGCCGGCACACGATGTAGCTCTCCTGCTCGATGAAGCCGCAGGTGTCATGGTTCGAAGCGGCCAACATTGTGTGCATTCATGGTTTGCCGACCGCGGACATCCACAAGGTTCCCTTCGAGCATCGGCCTATCTCTACAACAACGAGGAAGATGTACGACGCTTCGTCGATACATTGACTGAAATAGTTCACACCTTGAGTTGATGGCATGGACTCGGCTGATCCTGTTGACGAATCAGTCGAGGGAAGTGGACAGTTTTGGCAGGCCAATCAACCCTTTCAAGCCGAATTGGCCCCTGAAGGTTCAGACATACGGACCATCAAAATGATCGTCAGCATCACCTTGGGTTTCACCCTTGTTTTGGCTACAGGCTATTTGGCTGCGGTTATTTTGAGCGATGGAGCCATTCTCCTTCGTCCAAGTCAACAAGCGCTCGAACGGCATGAAAGTTACAATGAACTCATCCAACCCGCTTCTGATGATTTGACTGGAAAGGGAATCATCGCCTGCATCGTGGATTCAGGCATTGCCATTGAGCACCCGGACCTCGAGGGCGTGAATCTCGTAGGGTGGCGGGATTTCATCAATGGCAACGGTAACCCCTACGATGACCACGGGCATGGCACATCCATGGCTGGTTTACTTGTGGCCAATGGTTGGCTCAAAGGCATGGCTCAGGATGTCGACTTGTTGGTTGCAAAGGCCCTTGGAGAGGATGGAAGCGGCAGCGATGCCATCGTGGCCGAGGCGGTGGATTGGTGTGCTGAGAATGGCGCCCATGTGATCTCGCTCTCATTGGGCGGAGCCCCCAACATACTGCCATTTTCAATCGGCTCAGGCCGAACTTCGGGTGATGCTGCCAACGAGGCCATCGATGCTGGCATTTACGTTGTGGCGGCTGCCGGGAACGATGGTGAGGACGATGACGGTGATGTCGCCCATCCATCAAGCGAGGCAGGTGTGATTTCGGTGGGTGGTGTTAACCTCAAAGGAACCCATTGGCCTGGCTCATCCAAAGGAGATAACAATGGTCGATTGCTCCCTCTCCCCATCCTCATGCCGAGAGGCGACCCCAACAAAAAGCCAGAAATTGTGGCACCAGCCGAGGCGGTACCCGTGCTGCTTGACGATGGCGGCTGGGGTCT
>DUIU01000176.1:5146-7203 GCA_013330155.1 Candidatus Poseidonia sp.
TGACGATGGCGGCTGGGGTCTAGCCGATGGAACGAGCGCTGCCACAGTGTACGTGACCGGGGCACTTTGCCTCCTTCTTCAAGAAAAACCATCGCTCAAAGCTGACGAATCAAGCGGTGGTTCTGACAACATCAATGCCGTGAAACAATGGATGATGGAGAGCGCCATACCAGAAGAAGGCCAAGTCACCCACGATGATTACTACGGATATGGTTTGCTCAATGTTGCCGGGCTGATTCAGGAAGCCACACAAGCTTAGACTGGCAACCAGGCCACAAGCGTGCCCCCGAAAAGGGGCATGAACGCTAAATGATGGGTCGTTTGGGTTTCACCAACGACCTCAATCCAACGGTTGAATCCAGACACGAGAGCCATGCCTGCCTCGTCGTCTTCAGCAACATCGCCCGTCGGCATATCGGGCTCCACCGTAAACAGAACACCGTTGGAGGTCAATTGTGGGAGGTACCTCGAAACAAGTTCTGCCCGAACGGGCGAAGGCCCATCGACAATGATCACATCGTAACCAGGTTCGAAAGGAGTCTGTGAGAGTTCTGAACCCGTTGCAGATGCCAGAGACCAGGCTTGATGTTCAGCAGCTAGTTGAACAGGGTCACCAACAACCACGTTTGACCAAGCCAAGGCCTCGTATCGCTGGAGAAGTCGTTTGAGTATAACTCCAAATTTACCTCCTGGTTCAACAAGGGTGAGGGCGCCCGGAGCACGACCCTTGCGGTCAAAATCGTCGAGAAGCCAGGCCGTCCGATGACCTATGCTGGCGCCAACCTCAAGCAGGGACGCTGGTTGAAGACGGCCCACAGCATCCCGCAGGCGTCGCAAGATGGACAAGGACCACGTTGACAATCCCATGTGTTGGAGTTGCTCATGGATGTTGGCGGCGATGACCGGTTCACTCTGGGGTTGCTCACTGTCCTTGGCCAAAATGAAGCCAAGGAGGTCACTGCGCTCAATCTCCCCGAAAGGGTCGGCCATGGTGTTGGGTTCCCCATCTCCAACATCAAGGCTTGCACACCTTCCAAGTCGGAGGGTTCAAACCAAGTGGGTTCAGCGCAAACAATGAGGGAAGCCGATGGATGAGGAGGATGATTGGGATGAAGAGGAAGAAGTCCTCGACAATGCCACACACTGTCCTTCGTGCGATGAGATGACCGCCCATGACATTCTCCGAGAAAAAAAAGTCGGAAACGGTGCTGATTTCAAGGTGCGTTGCCTGACGTGCCATCACGTCCATACCGTTGAGTTTCGACCACCTCCACCGACCAACATCCCATTCATCCTCACAGATGGTCCTGATTCACAACGCGTGGTCTTGGTGGTTGATGCCGATGAAGAATTCGTGGTTGGCGATGTGTTTGAAGAGGCTGAGATGCTTTGGAGAATCCATCAAATTGAAACAAAATCGGGGCTCATGACCAAGGGCGAATCAGCAAAAAACATTGCCCGAGTCACTGCTTTGCGAACGGACATGGTTCGGGTAAAACTGACCCTAACACGCGGTGAAGATTCAACCGCCGACGTGCTTGTGGTCCCACAAGAAACCAAATTCACTGGCTCTCACCTTATGGAACACAAAGGGGAAACATGGCGCATTCGCGCGATTCATACCGGCACTGGCCGAACGATGCGAGGCACCGTTGATGCTCCAGACATCAAACGAATGTACCTCCATGAGCCACCAAATCCGGAACACTTCACGCCTCGGACGCCACGAGAACGACGGCAGGCATGGAAGGAAGGGCGCCTTGGTCACAACCCAAACCCCGAACGTCCCAAGGAGCACATCAAGAAGGGAGTGAACCCAAACCCTCCGCGCAATCGGTCAAGGAAAAAGAAGCGCGACTGATCACGGACGGTTGGTCCACGGCATCAAGAAAGCCTTCGCGACTTGGGTTCCGATGGTTGGATTTTCCTTGAGACGACGGATGCTGTATTCGTACCATTTTTCGCCATAGGGGATGTAGACTCGAGTTCGATGGCCCTCAGTCAAGAGACGACGGCGCAAGGGTCCACGAACACCAAGAAGCATTTGAAATTCATAT
>DUIU01000035.1:0-2237 GCA_013330155.1 Candidatus Poseidonia sp.
GCCCGAATCGCCCTCAATGATATGGACTGGCCCGAACCTGAAACCGTGACAAAGGGCGTCACCAGCCTCCACGACGCTGACACCCACGATGATCACTTGCAACGATACTCCGGTCAAACAAGGCCGGAATTGAACGAGGCACCTCTCAAAGCTGGCGAAACCGCCTGGTCATACGCTGAAAAAGGAGGTTGGACGTACGCTCGAGCCATTCAGCAGGCCATGGCAGACGTGGCCACCATGCATGGTGATGACTGTGTTTTCATCGGAGAGGACATGGAGGTTGCCGGTGCTTTTGGAATGAACATGGCGTTGAAGAACGCTGGACACACGGACAAACTCATCGACATGCCCCTGTGCGAGGCCGTCATTGTTCACGCCGGCGTTGGTGCTGCACTTTCTGGCATGAAACCGATGGTCGAAATCCAATTTGGAGGATTCGCTGCACTCGGGTTCAATGCCCTTGTCAACAACGCTGCCATGCTTCGTTGGCGATGGGGCGCCGATTGTCCGATGACCGTCCGAATTCCATTGGGCGCACGCACTCGGTCCGGGCCGTTCCATGCGAACATGATTGAATCGTGGTTTGCCAACGACCCGGGGCTCATCGTGATGGCTCCAGGTACGCCGCAAGACGCCTATGATTTGCTCATGGAAGGAGCCCAACTCCCCGACCCAGTCCTCATGTTGGAGCACATTGGTCTCTACGGATTGAGGGGTGGATTAACCGGATGGGGTATGAACATTAATCAAAAGGTGGATACTCAGACCGTGAACAAACACATCACTGAAGGGGAGCGCTACAAAATCGGTCGTGCCGAAGTCATTCGTGGAGGAACCGACCTGACCCTCATCACATGGGGCGCTATGGTTCACATCGCTTTGCAGGCCGCCGAGAACTTGGCCGAGGAAGGCATAGAAATCGAGGTGGTTGACCTTCGCACCTTGATTCCGTTCGACGCCCAAACCTGTGTCGCCTCGGTGCAACGAACGGGTCGCTTGGTGGTTCTCCAAGAAGGTCAGTGGTCGGGAGGTTTGGGTCATACCATCCAATCGCGAATCATGGAAGATTGCTTCTACGAACTGGAATCGGCTCCCACGGTCATCGGGGCGCTTGATACGCCCGTTCCCTTCTCGCCTCCTCTCGAAAACCACACCATTCCTTCATTGGAACACGTGCTGGACATGCTTCGCTTATCCATGAAGGCTTGAATCGGTGGAGAATAACCAACGCTTGATGTCGACCGCAAACCAAGCGCCAAGTGTTGTGGATGCGAGGTAAAATGGAAGGCTGGCCCACAATTGATTGAGGGCATTGGGTCCAAAGGTCCGTGCAGGGTTCATGCTCGCACCTGTGAGGGGTCCGGCGAGAAAGGCCAGTATCCCGACGGTCGCTCCGACCCAGGCAGCGATGGCCAATCGCGAGGATGAACGTTGCACGATCCACAAGATGCTGGCCATCAGGGCAGCGGTGATGGCCACTTCAATGGAAAAGCCTTCAAACAGCGAAATCGACGGTGCAATTCCGGTTGGTGCCGCTCCTGCTACCATCCAAGCACCAAACAGGCCGCCGAGAAATTGAGCACCGATGTACACAGGAAGAAGGCGTGATTCAAGTTGGCCGTCTCGCCAAAAGGCAAGGCTCACGGCGGGGTTGATGTGAGCCCCGCTCCACGGTCCAAAGACAAGGATGGCGAGCATAACGACCGCACCAAAGGTGAGCGAAACAACGCCATGGCTTGCCCCCATCAAAACGCTACCACAGCCTACGCTGACCATGAGCGCCGTACCGAGGAATTCCCCAGCTGCTTGCTTCCGCACATGTTTGCCAGTGCAAAGAGGTTCAAAGCCTTCGTGAAGGGGGTGACCCGTTCATACCCGTGGGAACCGTCAAGAAGTGGATGCTCCTCCTTGATGCATGGGTGAGGAGGCGGCTACTCCTGAAAGTGGCATTCCGCAACTTCTGATGAGCAATACCCTCGTGCTCAACGGGGCCCTCTTTTTGGGCATTCTTGCCCTTCACACGCTCCTTGAGGACTCAACCATCAACAACAATTGGGTTTCCATTGCCCTCCTCACCTTGGCCCTTGCGCTTCTCATCAAATCTGCCGATGTCTTCATCGAAGGGGCCAAAGGGTTGGCCTATCGGGCAGGCTTGCCAGAAGTTGTCATTGGATTGACCATTGTCTCTATCGGGACTTCACTGCCCGAGATTCTTGTCACTTCAACGGCGGGTGAGG
>DUIU01000035.1:2550-7021 GCA_013330155.1 Candidatus Poseidonia sp.
ACGCGGCCTGCCGATATTACCCCAACCACACGAGAGATTGGAGACTTGGCCATCGGAGGAATCTACGGGTCCATTTTGGTTCAAATTACCTTGATTCTTGGTGTCGTGGTAGCCTTCCGGGGTGTGAAAGTTCGCCCCTCTTGGCTCAAGCGAGACGGGTTGATCATGTTCTCATCCATTGGGCTGTTGACTTTCTTCTTGTTCACCGGCGATGGTCTTAGTCGGGTCGAGGGCGGCATTTTGGCCTCCCTGTACGTTGCCTATATCTACTGGTTATTGTCCCACAGGGACGAAATTTTGGAAGAGGAATTGAGTGGCGGGGAAAAGGTGGAACGGAAGTTGACCCGTACCACGGCGTCCTACGGTTTCATGGTGACTTCTGGCTTGCTTCTCGCCCTGTTCGCCGCCCACCATTTGGTCAACGTCGCCAGCGAGATGGCGTACGACTTCAACGTCCCTCACGCCGTGATTGGAACCACCGTCTCGGGTTTGGGTACATCGCTTCCCGAGCTCACCATTGCTTTCTTAGCAGCCAAACGAAGCCAGGGAGTAGCCATTGGCACCCTCATCGGTTCCAACATCACCGACCCTCTTCTCTCCATTGGCATCGCAGCCATGGTTCATCCTTTGGCTCTGACCGATGCAAGTTTTTCCCTTACGGCTTACATCATCATCCCAGCCACCTTTGTGGGCACTGGAGTTGCGCTCATCATGATGCGTTCGCAATACGAATTCAAACGTTGGGAAGGAATCGTTCTCATTCTAATCTACATGATTTTCCTTGCAGCATTGGCAGCTGAACGAACAGGAATCATCGCCCTTTGACGGTCTGGCCCACCGGGCTCCATCTAATCGCTCTTAAGGGAGCGATGCTTGGCATTAACATGGTGGACTTCCAACTCGATGAGATGCAAGCCATGTTGAAAGAACTCGCTCACGAGTTCGCCCAAGACGAAATCCGACCTCACGCTGAACACTGGGACGAAACGGCGCATTACCCAAAGGCAGCCATACAAGCCGCTCACGAGATGGGTTTGCTCAACCTGCACATTCCAGAAGCCTATGGAGGGGCCGGTTTGGGTTCGTTTGAAGAGGTTCTCGTGAACGAAGAACTGGCTTGGGGTGACCCTGGATTCGCCACAGCGGCTTACGCAACGGCGCTGGCCAGTGCCCCCATCATAACCGGTGGCACCGACCAACAGAAAGAGCACTGGCTGCGGAAAATTGCCGAAGAAGGAGCCTTGGCTTCCTATGCGGTCACCGAACCGGGCGCAGGCTCTGATGTTGCGGCCTGCACGACCACGGCGATTCGAGACGGCGATGAATACGTCATCAATGGCTCCAAAATGTGGATCACCGGGGCAGGTCATGCAGACTTTTTCTTCGTCCTTGCGAAAACCGACCCTGATGCTGGCTACCGCGGCATGTCGGGTTTTATCGTTGAAAAGGATGCCAAGGGTTTCTCCCTCGGGAAAAAAGAGACCAACATGGGTCAGCGTTGTTCCGATACACGGTCCATCTCCTTTGACGATGTTCGCGTTCCAGTTGACCACCTCATCGGAGGCTCAGAATCCGGTGGATGGATGAACGCCATGAAGGCGTTTGACATGAGTCGACCAAACATTGCCGCCCATGCAACCGGGCTGGCCCGAGCCGCCTACGAGCATGCTTTGCAGTATTCCAGTGAACGCCAAACCTTTGGCAAGCCACTTCACCAGCATCAGGCCATCCAATTCATGTTGGCCGACATGAAGACGAATATTGAGGCCGCACGAATGTTAACGTGGAAATCCGCTGCCGAGTTTGATGCTGGCGTGCGCAACACCGAATCGGCGGCTCACGCCAAGCGCTTTTCGGCAGATATGGCCATGCAAGTCACCACGGATGCCGTTCAGGTTTACGGCGGTTACGGCTACTCCGAAGAATACCCTGTGGCCCGTTTGATGCGGGGCGCTAAGGTCATGCAAATTTACGAAGGCTCTTCTCAAGTTCAACGGATGATCATCGGCCGTGAAATCACCAAGGGCCTATAATCAACGCCAACCCTTTCGAAGGTTGTCCTCAAGTTGCCAAACTTTGTCTTCATCGTGATGCCAATTCTTTGAGTGGTCACGGTTGGTTTCATTTTCCCGGCGGTCAACCCAAGCATCGTATTGCTGGTCTTCAATGCAGGCGGCTTGGTGTTCAAGTTCTTCCGCTTCAAAGAGTTGAATCAACGCCCACATTTCATCATCCATAAACGCGTCTATGCCGTCATCCTCATACTCGTCCTCCATGTAGACTTCTTCCTCCATGATGACTCCTTCTTCGCTGAATTGATACACGCCTTGGAGGGCTTCTCTCGGTGAGACAATGAATTGCGCCAGCAGAGGAATCCGCATGCCCGTAGTCTTGTCGTTTTGCAACGCCAAAGCCAACGCTGCGATCTGGTCCCCAATGGGCAAATGCAACGAAGTTCGACGGGGATGCATGCACAAGGATACGGCAAACGGCGTTCGCTCCAAGAGGTCGCTTTTCCAAGCTGCTCCGTCAATGTTCATCCTCCAGTTGACTTCCTTCACCTCTCGATATTCTCCATCAATGTCGATGTATTCCTCGCCGTAATGTACTCGTGTATCCACGCAATACCAGCGTCGTGAGGCACCTTGGATGAGAACGCGAGGTAGGGATTGTTGGTTCACTTGCAGTTCCATGCGAGAGGATCCGTTGACGATGTTTTCCAGGAATTCCATTGACCTTGCATAGGCATCTCGGTTGGCCTTAAGCCAATGTCCTGGCGGTTTCCATGCAATCATAACCGCTCTGGTCATTGAGCCTATATCAAGGTCCAATTGGGATAAACCCCAAGCGTTGGGTTTGCGTGTGAGGGTCATGGGCAGCATTCCCACTCCTGCTGTGGTGCTTGCGGCAGGCCACAGCCGTCGCTTGGGGCGGCCCAAAGCACTGGTCGCAGTCAATGGAAAAGAACTCGTTTGGTGGGTTCACGAACGGCTGGTCTCGGCAGGTTGCACGCCTGTAGTGGTCGTGAATGCCGAGATTGAGTCCGACGTCGCTCGTCTGCTTCCAGAGGCTCGTCTTGTGGTCAATCCCAATCCCGATGCGGGGAGAACCGGTTCGCTTCAATTGGGCATCGAGGCTCTCGAGATGATGATGGAGGCCAAACTAGAGCGTGTGGTGATGGCGCCGGTTGACCGTCCTGGCTGGAACAGCGAAGTTCTGCAGACTCTGCTTGAGGAAAGAGGAGATTCCGCTCCCTCCTTTGATGGTCGAAAGGGCCATCCGGTCGTCCTCAGTTCTTCGGCCATCAAGGTCGTCAGAGAGGCTGAATCTCATCACCCATTACGGGATTTGGTGGTGTTCAACCCGGTTGCCGTCAAAGCACCATGGCTCCATCTCAACATCGATACCGAGGATGATGTGGCGCTTTTGGAATCAAACAACGCTGCCCTTTTGGATTGTTTTCCCCAAGGCGAAGGGATATGAGGACCGTCTGCTGAGGCACCACCATGACCGCTCATGTCCTTCAGTGGGTGCTGAGCGAGTTGGGACAACAACGAACGGTTGTCCTTGCAACTGTTCTCAACACTTCGGGAAGCGTTCCGGGAAAGACAGGTGCCCGCTTGGCTATGTCCTCTTTACAGCAGTCGTGGGTGGGCACGGTTGGCGGGGCTGGACTCGAGCATCGGGTCTTAGAGCGCTGCCGAAACCTGCTGGATGGACAGCACCAACCGTTCGCTGAGGTGCTCACCTACGGCTTGAACAAAGGGGCGAAGGGCTATGAGGTGACGCCGCTTGATTCCTTGTGCGGCGGTCGGGTGACGATCGCCATTGAGGTGATGATTCCCATGCCCCACGTTCACATCATGGGTGGCGGACATTGCGGTGAAGCCTTGGCCATGACGCTTCACAGCCTTGGATGGTCTTATTCGGTTCATGACACACGGGAAGACTACGCTTCTATAGAAAAATACCCCTACGCTATTGAGCGCTCTTCTGCCGCTGTTTCGGAGTTGCTCAAGAGTGAATCTGCATCCACTTTAGGCCGATTTTCTGATGTGTTACTCCTTGGGCACGATTGGGCTGAAGACCAGGAACGGCTGCTCGGATTGCTGACCTTGCTCAATGTTCCCGGAGTGAGCCTGAACGGGCGAGAACATCCACGCATCGGCGTGATTGGCAGCCGGTCAAAATGGCAGGCTTTTGAACAAACCTGCCTCAAAACAGGCCTTCCTCAATCCCTTCTTGACCAAGTCATCTGTCCCATTGGCCTCAACATCGGAGCGCAATCACCAGAAGAAATTGCTGTAGCTGTTGTGGCACAGATCATGGCCATGCACAAAGGGGTTGACCCCAACGGCTCAACCTGGCGTCAAGGCTGACCGACAAAGACGTGCTCTCTGAAGTACTTGAGTTCCTCAATGGACTCGAGAATATCATCAAGGGCGAGGTGAGCACCTTTCTTGGGATAGCG
>DUIU01000035.1:7410-7706 GCA_013330155.1 Candidatus Poseidonia sp.
TCGAGGAGTTCTGGCATTTCTTTGGCCATGAATTGGCGGTCGTTCCATACACTGTTTCCACAGAGTGGGGCCGTGTTTTCATCCACCCATTCTCGCAAAAAGGAGAGCGTGGCTTGTTCCGCTTCCTTGACGCTTACACCTTCGTTGCGAATACGGTCGACTAAACCACTTCTGTGGTGGTGGCGCGTGTTCCATTCGTCCATGCCTTCAATCAACGATTCAGGTACGGTAATCGCCAAGTTCGGCCCCGTAGCGAGCACGTTCAACTGCCCATCCGTGACCACCGTGGCGATTTC
>DUIU01000064.1 GCA_013330155.1 Candidatus Poseidonia sp.
GAATCCTCCACCTTGCCTTGGCTCCTCAGCATGATCGTCATTCCCTACATGGTGTTCATCTCGAAAGTCGCTCGTGCTTGGGTCATCAACGTCACTCTACTCGCCTTTAGCGCCTCTTACCTCCTCAGCGATTGGATTGGGATTGAGGAGGGCCTCACGGCCCAAGCCACCTATGGCGGGACATGGCTTCATGTCGTCATCCCCATCTTCCTCGTGGCGGTTTCCGAACTCGGACGTCGACAGCAAAAGCTCGAGACGAGCACAAGCCTGGCCATGCTCGGAGCGGTCATTCTTTCCCGTGCCGTCCTCGACCCGGAATGGTTCCTGCCGTGGTTGCTCATCGCCTACATGTGCATCATGAACTACAGCATGATGGTGCAGAGCAAGTCTCCGTCTCTCAAAGAACGTAAGGATTTGACCCTCGCCTTGATCTTCACCTCGGTAACCATCCTCCTTCTGGCTATTTTGGACAATCTTAAGCTTCCTCCAAACGGAGCCTTTGACAGCATTGTTGACATGGGCCTTCGGCCACAATTTTTGGTGTTGAGCATTGCCATGTATGCCCTCGCCGCCCGTGGAGCAAAACTCGAGTTGGACGCCGGTTCGCTTTATGCTTGGTTCGGCCAAGGAAGCGAAGGCGAGATGATTTTCAATCCGACCACCAATACATGGGAGGTCTCTCAAGAAACAAAACCGCAAAGGGAACAACGGATTATCGATGCAGTCCTCACGCCACTCGCACGAATCAGTCTCCTCACATCTCTGGTCTTGTTCACCTTCACCGTCAGCAACGTGACCACGGCAACCTGGGACAGTTCACCCGCTCTTGTGCTGCTCATGCTGCTCCCAGTTGGCATGCTGATTCGTGAAGTCGTTGCGATGGACACCATCAGTTCAGCAACGCGAGCAACCGCTGTCACCCTGCTTGTGTTCATCGCAGCCCCACTTTCCTTGGCGCTTGGACCCAATGTGTGGGGGAGTGGAGAGGGCATCAACCAAGCCACCTTCCTTTTGGATGCCATCTTGGTCAGTGCTCCACTCATCGTCAACGCTGTCATCAGCAAGCGAGGTTTGGATGTTGGGGGATTGAATCGAACGAGCGACGGCGTCACGTACGTCATGCTCCTCTTCCTCGCCATGCTTGACACCTCGGGTGGTTTGTTGCTCATCCCATTGTTTGGGCTGGTAACCTGGAGAATACTGCAATACCGGTACTATTGGCTTCTCGCTGGCATACCATTTGTGTTTATTTTCCTCGGCGATGGTTGGTTCACTCACGGCGTTTTCGGAACGGTCCTGACCGGCCTCCCCGACAGCATTTCATCGTACCTTGTTGACCAACACAGTGGACCATTCCCTGCCTTCATTGGACTGATTGTCTCCACCCAGATGATGCTCGGCTTGTCCGGCTTACTTACCAACCACGACGATGATACTGAAACAACGTTGGTGATCTTCGGCATGGGCCTTTGGCTCATCTTTGGATTGTTTTCATCGATTCCAGACGGGTACTGGGCCCCAGCGGTTGGGTGCATGGCCCTCATTCCTTACTTCTGGTACACCAACAACAGCAAGGTGCTCCCCTACATGCTTGGGGCGCTCTTCGTTTCACTGTACATCGGATTCACCCTGAGCGATACCTTCCAGCCCCTCAGCGATGCAGACGAGTGGGGATGGAGCGGTCTCATCACTGGACTGACGGGAGCAACGATGGCGATCATGCATGCACAAGGCGTCTTTTTCCGCACACCACCCACCACGGATGAGGAAATCGCTTCGGCCGACACCACGGCTGCTCTGGCGACTCAACTCGGGGCACTTGGCTTTGTGGCAGGTTATTCCGTGTTCTTTGGAATCGGTCCGGTCATCGGATTGGTGCTCTTGGCTCGTTCAGCCATACAAGACGGACGTCCAAACAGCATGATTGCGATGCCGATTCTCCTCACATTCAGCATTGTCAACTTGATGGCACAAGCGGAGGTAGGTTCTGATGAACAACGGCAAAGCATCACTGGATTGACGCTGGCTGTGCAAGGCATCATCTTGACACTCCTTTCAACCAAGGACGATGTGGTCTACGATTACGAGACCATCAAATGGGAATCCGATGAGGCCTTCTTCGCCTTCATGGACCGACTGGGCATCAGCGGCGTCCTCTATTCCATCATCGGACTGTTCATCACCTTTGACAGCTTGAATCTCGATTCTATGGCCTACCTGTTGACCACGGTCTATCTCGTTGTGGTTGGCATCCAAGGCTTCAGTGATGAAGCCGACGCACGATGGCGACGAGGTGCTGGTGGATACGGTTCAATCTTGACCGCTTTCCTCTTTGCCAATTCACTTAACAGTGAAATATTCAGCGCTATCGCCACCGTCCTCAGCGGCATGGTAGCCCTTGGATTTGGATTCCTCTTCATGCAGCGAATGAACGAAGATGATGGCATTTACCAAGAGGCCCCCGCAACAGGCACTCCACCTGCTGAATCAGGAGGCGCTCAAGTGCAGCTACCCGTTGAAGAAACGCAAGAGGAAACCCAACCAACTCAAGAAGAACCAACCATCGAACTCGATGAGGAATTGGAGAAGGAACTGTTGGAGCTTGATGAAGAAGAGGAAGTGGAAGTGGAGCTCGATGAGGAATTGGAAAAGGAGTTGATGGAACTTGATGAAGTGGAAGAAGTCGTGGAAGCGGAACCCGTCGTCGAGGTCGAGGAAGAAGTCGTGGAAGCGGAACCCGTCGTCGCTCAACCGCTAGGCCACAATGGCCTTTTGGACACTGGAGAAGGGTTCTCGCTCCGGCTTCCCAAAGACGCTGTTGACAACATCATAGCCTCGTTGGATTCGACTCCACACGATGGTTATGTTCCAGTCGTGGCTTTCGGCCCCTCTGGTCAGATCATGCTCACCTTTGAGTCGGCTGACAAGAGTGCGTGATGCTGTCCAAAGATGAACGAAGAATCAAAACCCCTCCACCCACCCATGGGAACCATGGACCAGCGCCAGCACCGAATGGTATGGATTGACCTTGAAATGACGGGGCTTGACCTCACCCAAGAATCCATCATTGAAATCGCCACGGTGGTCACGGAT
>DUIU01000187.1 GCA_013330155.1 Candidatus Poseidonia sp.
CTGCACGTCGCGACGCCGGAGCGTTCTCCACTCCCGGCGCCGTAGACGATATGTTCGGCTTCGACTGTGGCTTGACCGAGGCCGAGCTTGGTCGCCAATCCAGAGCGACCGCCGACGGTGGCAATGCCCGCCTTTTCCAGGGCCACGAAGATGGCAGGGAGAAGCACAAGGGCACCTGCTGCAGCCACCCAGAGCAAAATCAGGATGACCGTGAGGAAGGGTTTGATTTCAGGAATGGGAATCTGGTACGCCGTCATCATCCCCAGACTGGTGACGGTCGCCGCTTCTGCAAGGGACATACCTGTACCTACGGCTGCAACCCGAATGGCCTCAATGCCGCCACCCAATTCACGAATCCGGTTCGCAATGTGGATCGAGAAGTCGACGCCAACACCCACCAAGATCGAACCGATCATGACGGTGACCAAGGACAACGGGACGTCAAGTTGCCACATGCCCAGCCATTGCATCGCCACCGTGGCAATCACCGGCGAAGTGGTAAGCAAAGAGTACCGAATATCCCGGAACACGATGGCCAACGTGATGATGGTCAACACCACGGCGAACGCCAACGAGCGCCATTGGGAGTTGACGATGAGTTCGTTGACTTCGATGGCGGTGGCAGCAACGCCTGTGATGTCCTCCGCGTATTCACCCTTTGGACCCGCGAAGGCTGCAGCCTGGACGTTGATTTGATCGACGCTCACGCTGGTGTCGGCCACAGGGATGAACGGCATGTCGACGAGGATGAGGGTCCGGTCGTAATTTTCGTTGATGAAGACCCTGAGCGTCTCTTCTGTGATGGAGGCGTAAAACACGTTGAGCAGGAAGATCTGAGATTGACGGTCACCCGGCATGTTGTACCGTGAGGGGTTCGTCAACACGTCCCAAAATGATGCGTCAGCAATGATTTCCTGATTCAACAAGGCCGATGCCGTGTCTTTGATCTCCTCAGGAATGCCGGGGACATCGTCGATGAATTCTGAGATGGGTGCACCGGAAATGGACACAGCCACGCCGGTGGCCTTCATCAGGAAGACGATGGACACGGCAGAAGCATTGTCCACTTCGTTGATCTTGGTTTCCAAGACCTCGATCTGCTCAAGAATTGAGGCGGGATCGTCGTTGGTTGAATCGTCGTCGTTGATGTTCCCCGTGACGTTGGCGTGGACCAGGACCATACCGACTTGGCCGGCATTGAATTCCTGACTGTATTGCTTCATTTTGATGACCGATTGCTCGTCCTCAGGCGCCATTCCGAGGAGGTCGATGTTTTCCTCAACGTTGGCTTGTCCCCACGTGGCTGAGATTAGGATGAAGATGAAAAACACGGCCAAGACCGCGCTCGAACGACGAACTGGGACTTCAACGAGGACGTGGAAGGGCTTGAGCGGCGGATGTTTCGGTTTCTCCAAATCCAGCAAGAGGGTCAGGTTCGGGACCATGAACATCGTCAGCACATAAACGACCACGATACCACCGGATAGCGCGATTCCAACCGTCTGAATCGGCGCCATGGGTGTGAACACCAAGGAGATGAAACCGATGACCGTGGTCACGGCGGACAAAAACACCGCTTTCCCTGTGGAGGACAACGCAGCACGCATTTTTTCTTCCTTGGTGCCGGTTTCTTCGGCATAGCGGTTGGTGATGTGGAGCCCGTATGACACGCCCAAAGCCAACAAGATCGGTCCAACGATGATGACGGTCATCGTCACTTCGAAATTTGTCCAACCAAGGATCCCCATGGTCCAAAACACGGCACATAAGGTCGGAAGCCCAGCAATGGCCACCACCTTGATCCCTTGGAACACGCGAATGCCGGTCAATCCGGTTTGGAGAAGATCACAGTGAAACACAAACAAACCGAGGGCCACAAGAACCACGGCCATGGGGAAGATGTCCCAGAAGAGTTGGAAGGAAAATTCCGTCACCGCGTTGGTGATGGGCACAGGTCCAGTCAACGTCATGTTGAGACCAAGGTCGTCCCACGTGCACAGTCCTGCAGCAGCGTCCGGATCCCCGTTTGCGTCGTAGAGGCATGGCCGGTTTTTGGTGGAAATCTCGTCCAACTGACCTTGAGTTTCCTCGATGATTTGCTTGGCCGGTTTGTTTTCCGTGACCGCAATGGCCATGACCGCGCGATCGAGGAGGAAGTCCTCGTCGTTATCGCAGAGGCCGTTGTCGAGGGAACATGGGTTCGTGTTGCGGGCCAACTTGTCGAGACCCGGCGTCGGTGTCCCGTCGTCTTCGTACATCTCACGGACAATGAGATCGATGGTGGCTTGCGTCGGAATGGCACGAGCACCGACGTCCGTGGAGGCCAGAACTTCGTTCAGGGCTTGGGCAGCGGTTCTGCTGGCACATTCGTCTGAATCTGGCGGGCACGCCGATTCACCAAGTTCCTCGATCAGGGCGGTACGGACACGAGGCGCGCTGGAGTTGACCTCCTTGATGACGGTCGATAACGAAAGAATGTAGATCACGTCGTCCAATTCGTCGTCAGAAATGTACGGATTGAGGGTCTCTTCCACGTAACTGATTTCCTGAAGGATACGTTGGTCGGTGATGTTGTTGTTGTTCGATTCGATGTAGATGACCATCACGTCGGTCGTCCAATCCTCCTCCACCTTGGCAATCAGGGCACTGACCTCGGATCCGTCGGGCAGGTAGACCTCCATGTCACCGTTGACGTTGAGGGCCGGGTTCTCCGTATCGCGATCGAATTGTGTGTTGTCGAGGAAGCCAGAGTGCGAGACGAAAAACAAGGTCATCCCGAAAAAGGCCAACACGGTCAGCAGCGGAAAACGTGTAATGACGCCAATGGCCCCGGTACGTTGCCATTCCCGCTTCAGGCTGGAGGGGGCATCGAGCATGGCGTCAACCGCAGATTTGGCGTCGAAATTCTTCACGGCACCGCTGACGTCCGACGCCCTGCGGGACATCGATGCGCGGCCTGCCCGCCGCAAGGCTGAGAGGCGCCCTTCCGTGGCGGCATCGCCACCATCTGGCCCATCCGTCGCACCCATCCGGTTCATGGTCCACCGACCCCGTTTGAAAGTCTGTTGCCGGTGCGCATGACCGAACGCTCAACACCGGCACAATGGGATGGCTTGAAGACATGCGACCCGAGGCCAAACCGCCCTCTGGGCATGGTGAACACGATGCCCACCCCACGACTCAACGAGAAGCGGTGGAGCATCGACCTCGAAAAGCGCATTCAGGAAGCGCATTACAGCGACCCTGGTGCCTACAATGCAAGGTATGCGTTTGACCCACAAAGCGAGCGCGAACCCTTCGTCATCGACACGCCCCCACCCTATCCCTCTGGCACATGGCACATTGGAGCCGTGGCTCAATATTCGATGATCGACGTCATCGCTCGCAGCCAGCGGCTTCTGGGCAAAGAGGTCTATTTCCCATGGGGCGTGGACCGCAACGGCATCAACATCGAATTCACCGTGGAAAAGAATACCAAACGGAAGATGAAAACCTACGACCGCGAGGAATTCCTTCAATTGTGTGAAACGACCATCGAATCCTTTACACAAGCTATGCGAAGCACGGCAAAACGTGTTGGATTATCCTGTGATTTTTCCCGTGAATACTTGACCGACGCCCCAGATTATCGTAGCGTCACACAATCCATCTTCGTTGAGTTGTTCAAGAAGGGAGACATCGTTGAAGACCTACGCCCAAACATCTACGACCCCGTGGAAGGGACCACCATTGCTGACGCAGAGGTTGAACGCATCGCCCGGAAGACCAACCTGGTTGATGTTCGGTGGACGTGTGAAGACGGAACCGACCTCGTCATTTCAACGACTCGACCTGAACTCATCTGTGCATGCGGCGTGGTGGTTGTGCATCCCGATGATGAGCGCTACAGCCACCTTGTCGGCACCCGTATATCGCTGCCACTTGACACCGCTGGTCGCCAAACAACGGTGGAAATCCAACAACACCCTTCGGTCAAATCTGAATTTGGAACCGGTGTATTGATGGTGTGTTCTTTTGGTGACCAAAACGACGTTGCCGTGTTTAGAGAACTTGGCTTAACGCCCTTCCAAGCCATTGACCTCGAAGGAAAGATGACCGAAGTTTCCGGACCACTTGCGGGACTTTCAGTCCTTGATGCTCGTGCCCAAGCCATTGAATTGCTTGAGCAAAATGGACGCTTGGTCCAATCCGTTGAACGGGACCAAGACATCCCGGTTTCCGAACGGGGCAAAAACCCTGTTGAGATCATCCTGCTCAAAGAGTGGTATGTTCGCCAAACCCACATCCAAGACCGCATGCGTGAACACATCGATTCCATCACCTTCCACCCTGTTCGCAACCGGCAATTCCTGCTCGATTGGATGGACAACATCAGCATTGACTGGCCAATTAGCCGACGCCGATGGTACCACACCGAGATTCCGATTTGGTACAGCGAAGATGAAACAAAGGTCATCGTCCCGCCATCTGGAACCTACGTCCAACCTTGGAAAGACATGCCACCCTCCGGGAGCCGTGTGCTCGACCGACAAAGCCGTGAAGACCTCGGCGACTACGCTGAAATGTTGAGCGAACTTGGTGAAGTCAAGGGTGAAGAGAAAGTCTTCGACACTTGGATGGACTCCTCCAACTCCAACCTTTTTGTTAGTGGTTACCTCAACCACCCTGATGTCTTCAAGAAAGCCTTCCCAACCGCCCTCCGCCCTCAAGGCAAGGAGATTGTCCGCACGTGGTTGTATTACACGCTGCTCAAATCCACCCTTGTGCTTGACCAACCCGGCTTCCAACACGTGTGGATTGACGGCCTCGGAATGGACCCATGGGGCCGTAAGATGAGCAAGTCTCTCGGCAATGGAATCGATGCAGATTCCGTTCTAGAATGTGGCTTTGATGGCCGCAGTGGGGCGTGGCAGGTCAAAGGGCCCGACAAGACGGTCAAACTACGAGCCAACAAAATCGGAAGTGAATGTTTCAGGCTTTGGAAAGCTTGCGAGGCCCAAGTTGGCGATGATTTCCACATCAACCCCGAAGAGATTGAAAAGAAGTACTTCGGTGTCTTGACCAAATTGTTCAATGTTGCTCGATTTGCCTCCCAATTTGAAGTCCCAGAGGACCTCGAAACCTCCCCCTCAGCTCTTGCTCCCGAAGATCGATGGATTCTTGCAGAATTCCAAAACACCATGCACACGGTGAAAGAGGCATGGTCAAACCTCGACATCTACAGTGCCACACAAGCGCTCAAGACGTTTGGAACGGGCCTGCTTCCGAGCCATTACCTCGAAATGGTCAAGTCAAGACTCTACGATGATGACCAGGCAGCCGCTTGGACCCTACACCGCATCGTACGTGATTTCATGGCTGCCTTTAGCCCAGTTTGTCCATTCTTCACGCATCACATCTCCAGTACCGTGTACGGCCTTTCATCCGTTGATGTGGACGCATTTCCATCATCTCCACTCACCGATGTAGCGTTTGCCACCGAAGAAGGACGCCGGCTATGTGGGCTTTCCCACGCTTTACAGGAATTCAACGGGACCACCTGGGCCAAAAAGAAAGAAGAAGGTATTTCGCTAAATCAGCCCATCGCTGGTGTGGCGGTTCCCGATGAGTTGGATGAGTTCAAATCCACACTGACTCGAATGCACCAACTTGAGTGAATCATTCTTCCTCAAACAACGTTGTTTGTCGCGATGGTGGCATCTCCAATTGCCCAAGACGAAAACCGATGAGGCGAACCCGACTATCAGGCTGAATATTTGTTGCAAAGAGCCCCTGGGCAAGCCGCTTAAACACAGCCTCATCGTCCATCGCAACCGGTATGCTACGCCCTGAAGTGTGTGTTTCAAAACCTGTGTATCGAATCTTTACTTCAGCAAGACGGCCCGAAACTCCCAGGTGTTTGGCTCGCTCCATGACCAACTGGACCAGTTGTTCAAGCCGCTCAAGCACCTCTGCATGGTTGTCTAGGTCCCGCTCAAAGGTATGCTCCTTTCCGACGGACTTGCGGCTTCGCAAAGGGCTGACGACGGAACTACTCTCTCCGTCAACCACCCGCATGAACCACTCAGCGAAACGTTCCCCAGTGAGCCGAGACAGCGAGAGTTCGCCCAATCCATAGAGTTCATCGGCCGTGGTATAACCCCACTCTGCCAGTTGTGTGGCCCGCTTTGGACCGATGCCAGGTATGTCTCGCAGTGAGCGCCCTTCAAAGAAAACAGCCACCTCATCTGGCATGACACGAAAAATTCCGTTCGGCTTGTTGATCTCGCTTGACATCTTTGCCACAATCCGTGTTGGACCGATGCCAAACGAAGCGGTGAGGTTGACCGCTTCTTTGATCGCCTTTTGGAGTTGCCCAGCCAAAGCCAGCGCAGCGTCCCAATCCCCCTCAACCGTTTCCGTCACATCGAGATAGGCTTCGTCAATGCTGGCCTTTTCAAACAAAACAGCCGGTTCACGGAGACAAGCCATGACCTTCCGACTGGCTCGGCTGTAGAGACCACGCGTTCCACGAATGTAGACACCTGGACCAAATGGTGAGGCCGGACACCGCCTCCAAGCCTCGGAAACGGGCATGGCTGAGCGGATACCGAATTGACGGGCTGCGTAATTGCAGGTGGAAACAATGCCTCTTCCGCGGCCTTGTTTGGGGTCAGAGCCGATGATGAGTGGAATGGATTCATCGAATCCATGGTGAATGGTTTCAACCGCAGCAAAGAAGGCATCCAAGTCGCAATGAATCAGAATACGAGGCCCGAGCGCCCCCACGCTGTTGACCTCCTCGACCACATACCAACAACCACGCCATCGGTGTTTGAACTTGATGTGTGTTCAGTTCAACTTGAGGGGTCTTCACAAGGATAGACGACCCTCCAAAACGGCCGTCAATGATTCACATGGAAACCAACACACCGGAACCCTGGAGAGGCTTCGCTCTCACGCAACATCGCCAAGGTATTGACCCAACACATGTTCAACCGATACAAGGCCAAATCTACCATCTATGCGGCCCTGGACGTTCGGGAAAGAGCATGCGAACCGTCAGCGAGCATTGGGTGGCGTGTGCTCTCGCTCGTGGTGAGGTTGTGCATTGGGTCGACGGGGCCTGCCGAATTGACCCTGCGCGATTCATTCCTCTTCTCGAATTTTTGGAAGCGGATGTTGAAGCCTGCCTCGCTCGCTTGTACCTCAGTCGTGGTTTTACGCTGCACCAGCTCGACCGGCAACTCGAACGTCTGCCCGATGAACTCGCCATCACGCGGTCCCCCATGGTTGTGGTCGACGGATTGCTGGCCATGCACAATGACGACGCCATCTCACCGTTGGAGTCGCGTACCCTGCTGAGACGACATGTCCACATCTTGCGCGAACTTGTTCACCAAAGACAAACAGCCGTTGTAGCCATTACAGGGAGAGCAGATGGCCCCCATACAAACACTCGCCATATCGAGTACATCCAGCGGCATGCACAGAACCACCTTGAGGGGAGATGGCAAGGGCGGAGACGGCACCGAAGGCTGCATCTACGGCATCGCCGCACAGGAATCTCAGGCCACTGGTCGCCATTCCATATCGACCCACAGACCCGTTTTCAGTTTCCTCCCCCACAGGTCATTCCTCAGAATCACCTTCCACCGGTGGATATCCTGCCGCTCCACCATCGCCACCCATGAACGACAGGAGGGTCGGTTGACTCCCATCATTCCGCAACTGCTCCGTAGTCCATCCAAAAGGAGCGAGGAGAGCCCAGATTGCACGCTCGGCAAGTTCACCATAATGGCTTGCACAACCTGCACCGGGACCAGCGTAGCTCCCCACTTCTTCAGCCAACATCACGCGTTCCAACAAGGACTCCGATGAACGGTTCAATACAACATACCGCACCTTGCCTCCCGGAGGCACCTCAAAACCACGTTCATGGGCACGAAGAAGAGCGGCGTACGTCAAATTCTTCACACGGTAATCTTCCAGTCCTCGGCTGGTTCTTCGAGCGATGATCAGTTCGTTTAGGGGAATCTGGTGGTCGTCCAAACGTCGCATTTCTGTACGGTAATGCCGCCAAACTGAACGCTGCACCTCATAGCAAGGAACACCATCTACACGTTCGCCTTCAGCGAGCAATTCCAAACCACGTTGCTGTAAGTTTCGGACCCACTGCGGCGTGGAGTGTTGGCGCAATTCAATGCCTCGAACCTTGAACGATTCACCATCGTAAGCCCAGTACTTGGTCAATGAACCCGAGCCATGAATCCGGCTCGGAAGAAAAGCAATGAAATCATAATGCGCTTCAAACTCAAGAGGAATGCCAACACGGGACGAGAGACGCTGAGCAAAGACCTCAGCATCCGAACGTTGTTGTTGAGGAGAACGCCCTTGTATGTCGGAGAGCCAGACACAGTCTACGATAGCGTGCAGCACATCCCATCCATCATCTCGGGCTGCCTCTATTGTGGTCAAAAGGAGGTCTCGAGACCACGCACAGATGGCTTCGTGAGCCTCAATACGCCCAAAGCGTGCATTGCGATAACCGGTGTAACCAAAGCAGGTCACCAACAACCACTTCAATGCATTTTGGCGCAAGTCATACGCATCGCCTTTCCGCTCACGCAATCCCTTCAGAACCCTTCGACGTTCAATGAGCGGGGCGACCACACGTCCGAGGAAGCCGTGCACACGGCCGCAGGTATGCATGTTCAACCCAGGCACGGTTAGCGCTTTCTTGTGGGTGATTGGAAAAAGGCCATGGCCGAACTGAGAGCGAACCCTTCGCTCTTGAAATTCCTGCGCTGCTCGTTCCGGATGAAGGGGTACAATTGCTCCGTCAGAATTTGATGATGGCGATTGACAACACGAGCAATTCAGAGTTTCTGGCGAGATGTTCCTGGTGGCGATGATGCTCGGGAAGAGACTCGCAAAATCGAGTTCAATGACCGATGCATGAACACCTGGACGACTGTCCAAATACAACCCACCACGGTCTGCATTGAGGAGGTCAAGCGCTGATTTCGTATCCTCCGGGCGATTTTTCTTCCAAGGGACAAGGACGCCATCGTCCATGGCGACGCGCATTTGGATGGCACTGATAACCGAGCCGGGAGAAAGACGAGAGATGATTTGGGCGGATTGCCGAGAGTGCTGTGCGAGCTCAAACAGTCCAGCAAGACCACCCTCGTTGACAATGAAACTGTTCTTCACATCAAGATGAAGGCGACCCTCGAGAAAGAACGCTCCATGGCGATGGCGGGTCTGGCCATACGAATGAATCGTCCGTTGACTTGTGGACTGATGCAGAGGAACAGAACTTCGCCCCAAAGCCATGCTAATTCCGTGAACTCGAGCTTGCTCAACCAGCCATGGAAACCATCGTTGGTCACCCCCGGAAGTCAGTATGATGTCGGGGTCCATGCGACCCAAAGCGAGTTGAAACGCCGACAACATGCAGGCAGTCGATGAATAATCGGCCCGTTTGAGCAAAACGGACAACCTCTGTCTTGGCGTATCAAGCCCTGGCTCTTGGACCGTTTCCAACTGAATGTGCTCAATCGCATCATCGATGGCCGGGAGCCCTTGACCCCGTTGGAATTGAACGTTCATTCTCGCAACGTGCAAAGGTGGGAAGGCACCGCTGTTGGAGGCCTGAGCAATCGATGTCAAACGTTCAGGCTCGTCCGATGACCATCGGACCCGACCAAACGGTATGCACTCATGCTCGTTGAGAAAGCGTTGGGCCAAATGAGCATCAACTGAATAGAGTTTGAAACGGTGAAAATCACCTCGTGCTTCAATGTGTTCTGCCAGTCCGCGAAGATGCTGGAATGAGCGGAGACTGACCTCAAGAACATCCGTTTGACCCCGGGTTTCCAAGTCCAAACGCGCACGTACCACATGCAGCTGACCCAACTCGAACCGCAACCGAATTTCGGGTTGCTCCAACCAGTGTTCCAAACGGTCAAGGTCGCGATGTGAGGCATGGACATGAAGCACGGGTTGCCATGGAATCGAACAGGCATGTGCCTGTCCGTCATCGTCCACGACCCATGCCACCATCCCGGTGTTGCTCGTGTTTTCATGAACGTCAAGAAGCCACCCTTCAACCATGCTCATGCCGTCCCTCAAGTTCGTCAAGACGTGTTGAAAGACGTTCAATTTCAGCCATCAAACCCACCAGCATGCTGAGAACGGCAGGTTGCCAAGCATTCAGCGATGGAAGCAATCCGCCGGCTGTTCTTCGTTGCCGAACTTCGTTGAGCAGGGCATCAAAAGCTGCTTGATCAGCGGGGCCTAGAGCACGCCTGAACGGCATCAAATTCTGCAATTCCGATTCGACACGCATCCGCCATGAAGGCACACTTCGACCCATATTCGAGTCACAGGAGAGGAGGAAGGCATGCTTATTGAAGACCCGACGATTGAAAGTGAAAGTGCTAGAGATACTGCGCATTCACCACAAAATCACAAGGCTGTCCTGAAAGAACGTCCATCACGTTGGTGGCGATGTCAAGGCCGACTCGGGCTTGTGCCTCAACCGTGGAAGCGCCAATGTGGGGGGTTCCATGGAAGTGCTCCATCTGAAGCAGAGGGTGGTTCGAATCGACCGGTTCATGCTCAAAAACGTCCAGTGCCGCCGAGGTCAGGACGCCTGATGAAAGAGCCTCAACCACGGCGTCTTCGTCAACGATGCCACCGCGTGCGCAGTTGATGATATGGCTCCCACACCGGGAACCATCTTTGCCAATGTGGGGCATCGAAGCCAAGCGCTCAGCATTGACGAGGTGATGGGTTTCATCGGTCAGATTGCAATGGATGGAAATGTGCGTACAGTTAGAGAACAGACCATCAAGTGTCTTGTGGAGCCGTGTGCCTTGTGATTTGGCAATTTTAGGAGGGAGATATGGGTCGTAAGCATGCACCTCCATGCCGATGGCTTGGGCGATGCGACCAACGGACTGGGCGATGCGGCCAAAGCCGATGAGCCCCAACGCTTTACCCGCAAGTTCGGAACCTTTCATGGCCTTTTTCTCCCATTTTCCATCCCGAAGAGAGCGGTCAGACCGAGGAAGGTGTCGGATGGAGGCCAGAAGATGGCCAAGCGTAAGTTCCACCACGGATTGCGTGCTGGCACGTGGCGCATTCACGACATGTATGCCACGATTACCTGCGGTTTTCAGATCGATGTTGTCAACACCAACGCCAGCTCGGCCAATGACCACAAGCCGGTCACCCGAAGCGTCCAACACATCTTTTGTGAGCTTGGTAGCACTTCGAACGATGATGGCATCGTAGGTTTCCAAAGCACCGGACAAAAGGTCCTCCTTGCTGATGTGCTCTAGAACCACTTCATGTCCTGCTTTTTCCAAACGCTGAACCGCCTTTTCGTCCATGCCATCGGTCACCGCAATTCTGGCCATGTATCCAACACAACACGAAGGCGTTAGAACCTTGGGTTTGGACCCAAGTCGAACCGTTCTTTTGAACAACCCCAAGCGTCTCGCCAAGACGAGGAAGAAGCATGGATGCCGAGATGCAAGAACTTCTGTGGGGCGTCGGAATCCTTGCCCTACCGTTGATTATGGCTCTCCCAATGCGGTTGGCGTGGCAGTTTTGGGTTGGTGTGGGTCATGAAGTGTCCGAGTACCGCACCATTGTCCGGCAAATTGTGGATTCTGGACATCAGGTGTCTTCGTTTTCCCAAACCTTGGACGACATCGCGCGCAACCTTCGAATCGCCCCTGCAAAACAGCGTTTAATCGAATCCGAATTGCTCCATCCTCTAACCCTGTCTCACTTTTTGCTTCTTCCAGCCTTGTTGATTCTTCCTCTTTCAGCCATCATGGCGCTTCCACTCGTCTTGATCGGTTTTCCATTCATGCTGTTCATGGAATACTTGCTGATTCGACAGCGACTTCTCATATTGGCACTCAAAGGAATTGAGCGCATCATGCACTGGCAGGTGATACACATTCCGAAACCGCATCGTGGAACACGAGAAAAACGCCGCTCATTAACGGAATTTTCACAACACATTGAACACTTCAATTATGTGCCGCAAGCTGCATTTTTAGGCCTCTTTGCTTGGCTCATCGTCCATTGGGTTTTGGATTTAGATTCCTGGACGATTGAATTGGTTTTATCATCGTTCCTTTACATGGTCCTGCTCTCGATTCTTTCCGTCCTGAACACTGCCTTTGAGGCAGATTTGGTCTTCGTCGATCCCGCCAAAGGGCGGCTTGTACCTGTAAACCAGTGGCTCGAAGGCGTCCTGAATCCTGTAGTGGGCATCGGACTTCTCTTTTTGTTGGGTCGCAACCTGCTCGAAGAATCGAGAGATGTGGATGGAAACCCGATATTGTTTGCTACCGTAGTGCTCACGCTCCTGTACGGTGCTGCCATCGTTGGAATCTCCTATCGGTGGGGATATTCATCGTGGCGAGGCGAACGTGTTCGCCAGGATTTTGAAACCCAGGTAATCGAGTATCTCGACCCTCTGTCCTACGATTTGACGAGAACAAAGGGGCGAATTGACTTCAATGTACGGATGGGTATGGACGAACGACTGACCGCCTTTGACACCACGAATCCGCAGCAATTAACCTTCGAAGAACTGCAAAATTTGCCCAGCATTCCAACGGACACAAAAGCCCCAAAGAATCCGCTGAAAAAATAGAATCAGTCAAGCCAGGGAATGTGCTCGGGAACTTCACCGAAAAGGTTGGCTGGAATGGCGGTCTTGATCTTTGAAACACCGCCGAGTTTAGCCGCTGTTTCGTCCTGCCAGGACTTGAAATCATCAAAATTGTTCATACCGAGAATCGGGTTGTGTTCTCGGTTCCAATCGAGTGCCATCATCTCTGTACCAGGAGGGTCATGGCCGGAACAAACGATGGTTGAGCCTTCGAATCGTTTCAACACCTCAAGGGCATCCCAGTGAACTTGAACGCGACCGCTTGGCAAATCGTCCCGACCAACTCCACC
>DUIU01000180.1 GCA_013330155.1 Candidatus Poseidonia sp.
CCTGCAACGGCGACAACGCTTTTCCCGAGGCTGACTGTCAAGAAACCTCCTCCCCCACCCCCGATGAAGCCGACAACGGCCTCAACCACGAACCGTGCACCATCTCGATGGCGAAAACCAGCGCACCTCATACCGGAGGCAGTCAATTCTTCCTGATTCCAAACGACAGCACTCCAAACTGGCTGGATGGACAACACACGGTGTTTGGAGAAATCACCAGTGGATGCAACCACGTCACCTCAATCTCTGGCGTGGCTACCGGTGACAACGACAAACCCGTTCAAGATGTCGAACTTGTCTCGGCCACCTTCGTGGGCTCTGAGACCACACCCTGGTACCAATTCTGGTGAAGTTCGTTCCTCAAGGGGTTTGAATCCCATGTACCTTGGGCATCCGGGAGAAAGGGTTTTGTTCATAGGCGTGTGAGTTTTCCGGGGATTCATGGCGACCTTGGACCCCTTCAACGCACGGCAAACCCTCAGTGTTGGCGGCGATTATTTTTCTCTGGACGCCCTTGATGCCAACGGCGTCCCCACCGCCCACCTTCCGTATTCCATTCGTATTCTTCTGGAAGGCGCCCTGCGAGGCCATGACGGCTTCCTCATCACCGAGAAGGACATTCGCACCATCGCTGCTTGGACGCCCGACGGAGAGCGTGGCGAAATCCCCTTCCGCCCTTCCCGTGTCATTTTGCAGGACTTCACCGGCGTTCCCGCCGTGGTTGACTTGGCAGCCCTTCGCGACGCCATGGTGGAAATGGGCGGCGACCCAGAAAAGGTGAACCCGCAAGTTCCTGTTGACCTGGTCATTGACCACTCGGTTCAAGTTGACGTCTCCGGTGCCCGCAGCGACGCTCTGGACATGAACCTCGACATCGAATACCACCGCAACATGGAGCGCTACACCTTCCTCAAATGGGGCCAACAATCCCTTGCGAATTTCCAAGCAGTCCCTCCCTCCCGAGGTATTGTTCACCAAGTAAATCTCGAATTCTTGGCCAGCGTGGCCCGGCAAGAAGAGGGTGTTTGGCTCGCTGATACGCTGGTTGGAACGGATTCGCACACCACGATGGTCAACGGTTTGGGTGTTTTGGGCTGGGGTGTCGGTGGCATTGAAGCCGAAGCCGTCATGCTCGGTCAACCGATCTACATGTTGGCGCCTGATGTGGTCGGTGTCCGATTGGTTGGAAACCTCCAACCCAGCGTGACCGCCACGGACATGACCTTGAGAATCGTTGAGATGCTCAGGGAACACGGTGTTGTCGGTAAGTTCGTAGAATTCTTTGGACCCGGAATGAAGGCGCTTTCTCTGGCCGACCGAGCCACCATCGCCAACATGGCGCCAGAATACGGAGCCACGTGCGGTTTCTTCCCGATTGATGAGCGGACCTTGGAGTACCTTCGTTTGACCGGACGAGAAGATGAGGCTGTCGCCGGCGTTGAAGCTTACGCCAAGGCGCAGGGCCTTTGGTGCGGTGAAGGTGCTGATGAGAAATCCTACACCGCTGTCCTCGAATTGGATTTGAACAACGTTGTTCCTGCACTCGCTGGTCCGAAACGCCCCCAAGACCGCGTGGATTTGGACGCGATGAAATCGCACTTTGTCGAGAGTTTGACCCACGAAGTGGGCCATCACGGCCACGGGTTGGCCAAAGAAGACCTCTCAAAGGGTGCCATTGTTGAGATGGACGGTGAAATCTTTGACCTCAACCACGGAGATGTGGTGATTGCCGCCATCACTTCGTGCACCAACACCTCAAACCCCGGTGTTATGTTGGCAGCGGGTTTGCTTGCCCGCAAGGCTCGCCAGCGAGGTCTCTCGATCAAACCCTGGGTCAAAACATCGCTCGCTCCCGGAAGTCGAGTGGTTACCGAATACTACGAAGCAACGGGTTTGCAAGACGACCTGAACGCCATGGGCTTCCACACCGTTGGGTATGGCTGCACCACCTGCATCGGCAACTCTGGACCTTTGCCGGAGCCGATTGAAGCCGCCATTGACGAAGCGGGCCTTATCGTGGGGTCCGTCCTTTCAGGCAATCGGAATTTCGAAGGTCGCGTTCACGGGAAGGTGAAAGCCTCCTACCTTGCAAGTCCTCCTTTGGTCGTGGCTTACGCCATCGCCGGTAATCTTGAGGTCGATTTGGCCTCTGAGCCAATCGGATACGATGGCGAAGGTCAACCGGTCATGTTGGCCGATGTGTGGCCCTCGGACGAAGAAGTGGCAGAGGCCATGAAGGTCATCACGCCTGAAATGTTCCGTCAGCGCTACGCCGATGCGATGAACGAACCTCGTTGGAACAGCATTCCCGCTGAACCTTCTCCGCTCTACCCTTGGGCCGAGGAATCCACGTACATCCGACTTCCAACGTTCTTCAGCGGCCTTTCGCCATCCCCTGCGCCCATCGAATCCATTCAATCCGCCAAGGTGCTGCTCAAGTTGGGCGACTCCATCACGACAGACCACATTTCTCCTGCCGGCTCGTTCCCAGCTGATGGCCCAGCCGGTCAATGGTTGGTTGAGCGTGACGTGCAACGACGCGATTTCAATTCCTTCGGTAGCCGTCGTGGCAACCACGAAATCATGATGCGTGGTACGTTTGCAAACGTCCGAATCCGTAACCAAATGGCTCCAGGAACCGAAGGTGGTTTTGCACTTAACCATGAGAATGGAGAAGTCATGTCGGTGTACGATGCCGCTCAAATTCAAGCCCCGAAGATCGTTATCGCCGGCGGCCAGTACGGAACAGGATCGTCTCGAGATTGGGCCGCTAAAGGCACCTATTTGCTCGGCGTCAAAGCCGTCATCACCACCTCGTTTGAACGCATTCACCGCTCCAATTTGGTGGGCATGGGCGTGCTTCCTTTGACCTTCAAGGAGGGTGAATCTCACGAAACGCTCGGCTTGACAGGGCACGAAAGTTTCACCATTCCGTTGAATGATGAAGTCCAACCTTTGGAGTGGGTCACCGTTCAGGTTGAACACCCAGACGGCGCAACGTCTTCCTTCGAGGCGCAAATCCGATTGGACACCCCTGTTGAGGTCGAATATTACCGAAACGGTGGCATCCTCCATACGGTGTTGCGCGAGATGGCTCAGTCCACCGCATGAATGCAGTAGATTGAAAATCAAATGCCGCACAGCGGCGATTGATGCGTCAACTTCGAGGCAACGTGCGGTATCGATTCCGTTCCGATGACCACGATGTGAACGTTGTCATTGAAGGGGCTGCTGATTGGGTTCAGAAGTACGTTGACGAGCTTGGCCTCGGAGGCGTTGGTTGGACCATGCCAATCGGTACGGAGGTCAAGGCCACCAACCTCTCAAGCGTGAGCCGCAAACGCCAACAAGCTGGCATTGACATCGAAATGGACGATGCTCCAGAAGACCAAAAGCCGGAGGATATGGGGCCCGAGCCCGACCCCTCTCGAATCCCGGTGGTTCGCCGACCCATCGGTGAATTGAACCTTCAAGAAAAATTGCAACAAGTGGGCATGACGCCTGCAGAACGCCCCGACCTCATCGACTTGATGGACATCTTGGACGACATGGACCCACCCATGCCGGTGCAAGGTGCAACGAGCGTTGACCCCATGGCGGAAGCATGGTTGAGGGAATTGCTGCAACTTGTGGTGCGAGATCATGGCATGACGGGCCTTCGTACCGAAGACATTGAAGAAATTGCAAGCAGCAAGCTTGGAGGTCGAGAAGGAACTGCTCTCGAAGTTTGGTTGGAATCGCTCTTTTCTGCTGGAAAATTGGTAAAAATTCACGGCGGGGATGCCACGGGATGGAGTCCGTCTCCAAAGTGGCTTATTGGCAGAATTTGAGGCGCCCATTCCCTCCAGTGTCTCAAGCGATAAAACCGGTCCATTTTTGAACATAAATGGGGGCTTGCGCCCATGCCATTTCGGAACTTGAGTGCAAAGGCATTATATCCGAACAGGCCGTGGCCGAAGCAAGTGATGTCCATGCAAACCCAAAAAGACCTCTCTAAGGCCCGAATGCGCAGCGTTTTCTTGACGCTGTTGATGGTGCTCAGCACCACTGCCGCCCTGGCTACAACCGCCAGTGCCTCAGTGGCACGCTCATACACGACCCATCGCGACCCTACCGACCTCGCCATTGGCGATTTCGACTGCGACGGCCACAACGATTTGGCGGTTGCGACCGACGGAACACACACCATGACCAT
>DUIU01000204.1 GCA_013330155.1 Candidatus Poseidonia sp.
TTTTGATGATGAGTTTCAATTGCTTTTCCACGGCTTTCTGTGCGCTGGTATGCATCTGTAGAGAGATGCCGAGGAAGATCAGGCCAAACATCCCGCTAAAGAGGCAGAATACCCCGCCAAGGTCAGCCAGGATGAACGCCAGGATGAGGAAAATCGCAGCGCTAAATGAAGGCCATTGTGGGACGGGTGGGTATGCAATTCCTGCCTCGGTCATCAGGCGTTTCTGGGCCGATGTTTTTCTGTTGCTCCAAGCTTTATCTTGAACCGTTGAGACGAGCAACAACACTGCGCCAAGGAGCATCGAGCCGCAACACAATTCTTCCCCGTCACTAAACAGAACGTCAAAGTCTGACATGTACAAAAAACCGAAGGGAACAACAAAAAGGAACACAATGCCCAGCAATCCGATTGGAGTTGAGTTGGGTTTGTCTCGCAAGACGATTTCATACGCTTGAATCGTCTCATTGGAGACTCCGTGGTAGGGTTGGGTTGATCCCACCTCGACCTTTGACTGTCCTTCTTGAGCGACGGACGATGGCCAAGGACTCGGCAATGCTTCAGTTTCCAATGCTGGCGTACCGCCGTGGATGAGGATAGGCTGGGGTGGCGCATTTTCCTCCGGTCCGTCCGCCATGCCAAAACCATGAGGTCCGCGATGTTTAGGTCTTCTTCCTATCAATGGCCATCGTGTCTTGATGTTCTTCAGAAGAGCGTCTGCTGGACGGGTTCCTTGGTCGGCTGGAGGTGTTGACTGCATTGCCAAGCGATGTGCGCTGCTGCCCAAGCACCCGAATGCATTGCTCCTCCTCCTGTTCCGATAGGCTCGCCCCAAGCATCCCCAGCTTCCACGAAGTGAGGAAGATTGGCGCTTTTTCCTGGCTTGACCGCTCGACCGTAGCGCCAACGTTGGGCTTGGATGCTGGCGGCTTTCACCCAACTGGAATCGAGGTCGTCTTTTCCAAGCATGCCCATGAATGCCTGAATGACCTCAACACGTTCCAATTCAAGGTGTTCACGGCTCCATTCGGTTGGGAAGTGGACCACCATGCCTTGCTCATGGTTCGGGTGTTCTACCTTCAAGCCCAGGCTTGCCATTCGGTCCAACAGGTTTGCAGAGGGTGGTTTTGGATGAGCGATGACCAAGGTCCATGTCGGTTCATAGGTGGAGGATGACCACGTGTCTGGAGCCTCGGGAAGCATCCGGTGGAGTTGGGGGAGTGGGGCTGTAGCGATGATGCCTGAAGCCTGCCATTGATGTCCATCTTCGCTGAAAATGCGCCATGTATCTCCATCTCGCTCGATGCGGCTCACCGTGGTGCTGGTCATGACATCGATTCCCTCCAGCCAATGGCCAACGGTCTCCGGTCCGTCCAACAAACGGTGTCCGTTGTTTGCATGTGCCACCCTTTGATGTTCCAGTTCAACGTCGGCCCACGAAGTCATCCATGACGGCCAATGGTCAAGTTGTGATGCGCCGTGTGTCAGCGTGACATCATCAATTCGGCGCCGTGAGCAACGGCCACCGACCCGTCGACCTTTGTCAAGTACCACGACGTCGAAGCCGTGGTCGGCGAGGATACGGGCCGAGATTGCTCCGGCCAATCCTGCTCCAATCACGACAATCGGATGGGCCGTTTCTCCCGCTGGTCGGTCCGTGAACGCCCGATAGGCATTCATGTCGAGACGACTCATGTGGGTCCGAGGGTCGCGCTGGCGAACCAGGCCAAGAATGGGGGCTGGCGGATGGAACGGTCGGTCAAACAACCCGTGGCACCACTGAACGCCCACCACCGAGGAAGGGTCTCGCCCGTCGAGTGCGTACATGTCGTTGAGGGCCTGGCCGTAGGCCAAGGATTGCTCCACGTCCTCAGTCCACAGCGTCAGGGCTTTCCCCCATGTCATCCGGACGTTGTTGTGCAACTCGCCATGGCGAAGGAGTGAGCGTTGGCAAGCGGCCCAAAGCGGATCGTGAACATCGGCTCGTTGGAGTTGGCGAAGTGAATAACGTGTGGTTCGGGGGTCATCCTTCGTGGAACGCCAAGAAAGCCGAGCCCACTCGGGAAGGTTGTGAGAGCCGTACGGGTTCTCCGAGGCGTAGATGTGATGCCAAGCATGTTCGCGGAAAACCAAGAGTTCATCGAGGTATTTATCTGCGGATTTGGTACCAACGGCAGCGGCTTCTCGCGCGACCCTCATCGGTGATAAAAACCCGTAATGGAAAGCATGAGACAGCCTTGAGACGCCCGTTGAATCTGCAGCATTGTTTCTTCTGCGGGCATAACCGTTGAGGCCTTTGTCGAAGAATTTCTGCCACTTTTGTAGAGCTGCTTTCTCGCCGCCTCGAACATCCCAAATCGGCAGAACCGTTGGATCTATATTGCACTCATGCAGGAGAGCAATTCTCTCGACTGGGTCTTTAACGCGATTCGCAATATCGACCGGTTCAAACGGAAGTTCGCCCGTGTATTGTTCGGCTTGAACCTCGAGAACAGGCCATGATGTTTGCAATCGTTTCTTGCGCATCTTTTTGGTTGCATCTCGGTATTTGTAGGGGCGGTCAACCGACTTCCCGAACAACGGCATTGGGACAACACAGTGGCAATCAACATCGAACACCGGTCCTTTGGCTGATGTCGAAATGGTTTGAAGCCACTCTGTCCACGGTGGAAGGGGGAACATGTCGGTGACAATGCAACTTGCAGTTTGACTGAATTCTTTCAAGACTGGTTGCCGATGGCCTTCGCGAGCGAGATGGAGCACATAGCGCAAGCCGTTCTTTCGGCAGTTCTCGTCCATATCAACAGCAGCCTCGAGCAGCATGTTGTGATGCCGAAGAGAGGCGTGTGGATACCGTTCATCGATGCCGTGGTAAATCAAGAGCGGGAGACCGTTTCGTTGGGCAATGGTGGCCCCTACTTCGATGGCAGGGTTCTCATGAACGCGGAAAGAGGATTTGAGCCAGACGACGACAGGCCCATCTCCGTGGAGAGTATCTATCGAATTGAGTTGACGGGTGCGTTCGGCCAAATGACTCGGGAGTCGGTCAATCATGTTCTACGGTTCGCCCGATGAGATATATACCGATGTTTAAGCCACAAGAGTTCGAATAAAAAAAACCTAATACATTCAGTATTAACATCGTTCCATGAGCAAGAAGATGTTCTTCAAAATTGTAACCGATCCTGAAGTTGACCCACGCAAGTGCATTGTTGGAATGGCTTGTGCCAATCAGGCGATAAACGACGGACACAATGTGAATGTCTTCTTTGCATCATTCGGCGTAAAACTCTTGCAGAGTGACTACATTTCAAAACTTGACTCAAGCGTAGGCACACCCGAAGGTTTCTGCCAAGGCATACTCAAAGAACTTGTAAAAAATGCAGAAGGCATCTACTGTTCTACTGGCTCTCAAGCCGTCGTCGGTCTAACGCCTGAAAACTCAGATGGTGTTTTTGTCGAAGGTTTGGACCTCATATGGAGTGGCCCACCTGGCGTCATTCAACTCGCTGCCGACTCCGAAGTGCAGATGGTTTACTGAAGCCTAACGCCGTTTTCGACTCCCGTGAACTTCGTAAACAAGCAGTGACCGCTGCTTCGATTCTGGTTTTGACTTTGCCGAATAGGATTTACTTACGCCTTCCTTACGTGCCGTTTTCTCATCGACGATTGGAGATGGATAATCGACATCTATAAGGCAATTGTATTCCTTTTGTTGCTCGTCGCTCATCAGCCAGGGTTCGTGGATGTGTTCTTTGGGCACATCTCGCAACTCTTCAACCCAGGTTCGTATAAAATCACCATCGGGGTCTTGATCTGTGGATTGCTTGCGAACAGAATAGGCCCGTATTGAGTTGATACCGGTCACACCCGATTGCATGTGAACTTGTGACCAGTGGATACCCGGCTCATAATCCAAAAAACATCGAGCGAGATGGAGGCCTGTATCCGTCCAAGGCAGCCACAGCGTGTACGATGCAACCGACTGAAGCATAGCGCGCATACGGAAATTAATCCAGCCCGTCGCAATCAGTGAGCGCATGCAGGCATCAAAGAACGGCCACCCCGTTTTTCCTTGAGACCAAGCAGCGTACCGTTCAACATCCATTTCTCGGGCCAGATGCCCGTCCAATTCTGGATTCAAGGCGATGACGTCCATAGTCGCTTCTGACTCCAACCGTTGGATGAAATGACAGTGCCATGCTAGACGGCTTTGGAACGAACTCAAACTCGAAGTCCAACCAAGGTTTTCTTTCGAGCGAGGATTGACCTTGACTTTTTTTTGCTTTCGACGGGTGTGGTGCAGTATTTGTCGAATCGTGATGCAACCTGCAGCAAGATAAGGTGACAACCGGGAGCAAGCATCCCATCCAGTTATCGGGCTGGACATGTCTTTACGATAGGTTCGACCACGTTCATCGAGAAACGAATAGAGAACGTTGAGAGCGGCTTTTTCTCCTGGCAGTGGACGCTCGACCAAGGTTCGAGCAGCGAGCCCTAACTGTTCCATTGAGTGAATGGAGTTGGAAGTGAACCCTTTGGGCGACTCCATTGCAACTGGGGTATTGATTTGTTCCGAACTGACCCGTGCGTCGCGATGTTTCTTCCAATGGTCCCGAGTACCAAGTCGGCGAACAACACCGTTGGTAGGAAATTCAGTGAACTCAACGCCGTTCGCTGAGCACCATTCAGCAACAGATTTGTCTCTGTCCCACGACCATTGAAGACCCGTTTCCTCGTTGCTGTACAGGTGTTTGATGTCGTATGTTTCATGCAGCTCGGACAACTGGTCGGTCACCTGCCCCAAATTGAATTGCATTGAACCGCCGATGGATTCCAAGGCAGTCCGTAATTCCGTCAAACAATCCAATTCCCATTCGATGTGAATGGGGTCTACATCAGCCCTTTCAAGGCGTTCCGGTTCAAGATTAAAAATGCAGAGAACTGGATATGGCCCGTTGATGGCTTCGACCAAAGCAGGGTTATCAGAAACCCTGAGGTCCCGCTTAAACCACACAACGGATACAGGCACAGATTCCAATTTTTGTCAAGGCTCTTTTAATTCATGTATTGAAATGGATGTT
>DUIU01000054.1:0-2719 GCA_013330155.1 Candidatus Poseidonia sp.
GAGTCAACACCACCCGAACAGGCGATGATGGCCACATCGTCGATGGTCGCTTTGAGGGACTCAATGCTCTCTGCAATGAATTCCTCAGCGTCGAACATCTCAGGCACCGCCGTTGACTTCCTTGTCTTGGGCCTTCACGCGGTCAATTTGGTCGAGCTTGTTTTGTTCAAGGGCAGCGGCGTACTTTGAACTCGAAAGCGCCAGCATTTGAACAGCGAGGTAGCCTGCGTTGTCGCCTCGGTCAACACCGACGGTGGCCGCAGGAACACCCGGAGGAAGTTGGGCGATGGAAAGAAGGGAATCAAAGGGGACTCGGCCTCCGCAAGGTACACCGATCACAGGCTTGGTGGTTAGAGCAGCAACAGCACCGGGGAGGGCAGCCGCCAAACCAGCCATGGCGATGAAGACGGAACAACCGTCGTCGAGGGCATCACCGACGATTTCCTCTACGAACTTGGGGGAGCGATGAGCTGAAGCAACGCGCAATTGGTAGGGCACATCGAAGTGTTCCAAGATTTTCGTGCATTTTTGGGCGATGGGGAGGTCAGATGAAGACCCCAACAAAATGGTTACATCCATGAACATCTCGCCATCGCGGATGGTTCTTTATGATGACTGATTCAAAGAATGAGCGGTGAGCCCTCATTCTTCCGAAAAGAACGCCTCTGATTGCGAAGCAAGATGAATCAAATCAATGCCCAGCGAGGTATGCTCAGGAGCCAATGCTTCAGGGCATAAACGGTCCACACAGAGGTAGGTCGAGCCATCCTCAAGGGTGCCAAACAAGGTGATAACCGTGCCATTTGCGAGTCGCTTTGTCCCCAAATTCCCGTTGACCCATCGGCCTTGTTGCAGTTGCCACCCTTGGAAGGCGTCGAGCGGGAGGGCTTCTGCGGCTGGCCACGGTAGACGGTAGGTTGGAGCATTGCAGGATGCCAGATGGTCAAGACCAACGTACATCGTGGCAACCGTTCCGAAAATGAGTCCATAAGAAACCCACCACCACTCACCCAATTCAAGCCCCCAGAGAAGACCAAGACTCGCCCCTGTGGCGACCAGGGTGGCTACAGGGAGTTGAATCCGTGGCTCTAGGAATGCAGAACGGCGTTGCATGACCCCGGTTGAAAAAGCAAACAAGAGCATCAAAAAAGACACGGAAGCGAGCATCAGCCGATGTTGCTCATACCGGTCAAACAGGGCCATGAGCACCATGAAACCGACCGGCAGCAAGGCCCATGCAAAAGCGAACAGGGTCATGGTATAGTTGTGCTCAACACTGGCTTCCGCCCATGGAGCAGGTAGGTCTTCCACACACGGGGCTCACCCGGTAGCGGAATAATCCTTCCTCAAATCATGCGTCATCGTAGGGGTGTCGCAGGCAGAGGTTACGAGCAGCATAGACCTCATCGACACGGCGAACGGGAGTCGTAATTGGCGCTTCATGGAGGGTTTCTGGGTCGGATTTGAGAACCTGGGCAAATTGCTCAGCAAACGTATCAAGCGTGTCTTTTGACTCCGTTTCAGTCGGCTCGATCATCATGCATTCGGGAACGACCAACGGGAAGTAAACCGTCGGTGCCATGTAGCCACGGTCCAGTAGGCCCTTGGCCACGTCCATTGCAGAAATGCCATGAGCATCCTTTGCAGGTTGCATTGACAAAGTGAATTCGTGTTTTGCAACATCGGTTTCCGCACCGTCGACAAAGAGATGGTCAACACCGGCTTTTTTTGCCTCACGGTGAATGGCGTGACGAAGGTAATTGGCGTTGAGGACGGCATGCTCTGACATGGTCTTCAATCCGGACCCGTAGCGGCGGTAGTAGGCCCAGCAGCGAATCACCGCTCCGGCGTTGCCGTGCCATTGCTGGACTTTCCCGATGCTGTGTTCGGGTTGTTCCCAGTGGTACCAGTGCTCATCCACGGCCATGGACGATTCATCGGCCGTGGCTTTTCGCCTAGCTGCTAATGGACCGGGCAAGAAGGGTGCAAGTTGGGCCTTTACGCCGATTGGACCTGAGCCCGGACCGCCGCCGCCGTGCGGTTGCGAGAAGGTCTTGTGAAGGTTGAAGTGGACAGCATCAAAGCCCATCAAACCCGGCGAAGTGATGCCCAAAATGGCGTTGAAGTTCGCCCCATCGTAGTACATCTGCCCACCAGCGTTGTGAACGATTTCGCTGGCCGCTTTGATGTCGGCTTCAAAGAGACCAAGGGTGTTTGGATTGGTGATCATCATGGCTGCAGTGGTTTCGTCCGCCACCGCTGCCAAAGCCTCAAGGTCCATTCGGCCATCAGCGAGGCTTGGGATTTCAACGATCTCAAAGCCGGCCATGGCGGCACTGGCAGGATTGGTTCCATGCGCTGAATCCGGAACAATGACCTTGGTTCGCTGGTCTTCTCCACGGTGCCTGAAGTATTCCTGTATGCATCGCACTGCCGTGAATTCTCCTTGAGCACCGGCAACCGGTTGAAGGGTCACTTGGTCCATCCCAGCACAGATTTCGAGCATGTGTTGCATTTCGTAGAAAATTGAGAGCAATCCCTGCAAATGATGTTCGGGTTGGTGGGGGTGAATGTCGGCGATGCCGGGCAATTGCGCAATGACTTCGTTCACACGTGGGTTGTGTTTCATGGTACACGAACCCAGTGGATAGAACCCTGTATCAATGCCAAAGTTCCGCTTGGAAAGCCACGTGTAATGGCGAACCATTTCCGGTTCAGA
>DUIU01000054.1:3095-7537 GCA_013330155.1 Candidatus Poseidonia sp.
TCGTTTTGCGTTTGAAGCGGAACGGGCTGGCTGTATCCGGTGTTTTCAGCACCGTTGTGATTGAACAGGTGGCTCATGCGTTCACCTCCCCATGGGTATTCCATAGCGCTAATTGGGCCGAGAGTGCCTCGATTTCATCGAGTGAAGTTTGGTCGGTGGTGGTGATGAGGATTTGGTTCGTGGCGTCTTTGTACCACGTACCGAGGTCAAGTCCACCAATGATGCCGTTGCTGTCAAGGTAAGCGAGGCATTCAGAAGCAGCCCCTTGGACTTCAATAGCAAACTCGTTGAAATGGTGCGAGGCATGGACCAAACGAACCCCGGGTGTTTCGGACAACACTTCTTTGGCTTTTTGACAAGCCATCATGTTGCGATGGGCCAAATCACGAAGGCCATCGGGACCGAGCAGGGCCATGTGCATGGCACCCATGAGGGCGATGAGGGTCTCGTTGGTGCAGATGTTGGAGGTGGCTCGATGGCGGCGAATATGTTGTTCACGGGTCGAGAGGGTCAAGCAGTATGCTTCCTTCCCGTCAACGTCGATGCTCCGGCCGACGATTCGACCCGGCATGAGGCGGAGGTAAGGCTTGGAGCATGCAAAAATACCGTAGAGCGGGCCACCGCCGGTGACCGGACTCCCAAGGGGTTGGCCTTCACCGACCACAATGTCAGCGCCGTAATGTCCAGGAGCTTCTACCACCCCAAGAGAAACAGGTTGAACACCTACGATGAGGGCCGTATTTTTCCCAATGATTTCTTTGACACTGACCAGTCCTTCATCAAGAACACCCAAAGGGTTTGGTTGTTCCAAGTAGACGCCGCAGGAACCCGCAGCCTCACGAAGAGCGTCAAGGTCAAGGGTGCCATCCTCATTGTGGGCGAGGGTTCGAATCTCAATTTCAGCGCCTTGGCAATAGTTGAACATAACAGAGAGTTTGTCAGGAGGCGTCAACGATGAGACATAGACCGTGTTGGGCTGACTGGCTTTCCGGTTGTGGACACGAACAGCACAGGTCAACGCTTCAGCCGCTGCCGTGGACCCGTCGTACAGGGAAAGATTGGCGATTGGAAGACCGACCAATTCAGAGATCAAGGTCTGAAATTCCCACATGGCCTGTAGCATCCCCTGACTGACCTCGGGTTGGTAGGGCGTGTAAGCCGTGAGGAACTCGCCACGGGTTACCAGTTGGAAGACGGCGGCTGGGACATAATTTCGATACAAACCCGCTCCAAGGAATGAAGGGCGGCTGCCCATGTCGGTGTTAGCGCCGAGGAGGCGGCGAGCATCACTGATGATTTCCTCTTCAGATTGTGGCCCAGGAAGTGGAAGTTCACCCTTAAATCGAACATCAGCAGGAATATCTGAAAACAAATCTTCCATGGATGCAAGTCCCATTTCCTGCAACATTTCAGCCTCGCGTCCTCGATTGGGTAGTTGGTCGACCATGGCGCACACACTCCTTACGGTGGGTATGTGGAAATCCATACGCGCTCCGCTCATAATGAATTGCTTTGTCCCACCTGCAGACAGGGAACAGCCTATGATGCCACATGACCTGCGCAGAGCATGGTCCGAGTGGCGATGGTGGTCACCAATGCGTGCGCTCCGGACCCTCGCGTTCTGCGGCACGCTGTGTGGATGCAACAGGCAGGATACCAGGTCACGGTCCATGCTTTTGACCGGAGTGAGAACCATCCGATGAGTGAAAATCACCACGGCGTACGAATCATGCGGTATCGTATCGGAAAGGTCGCCTATGGTGGCACCATCTCAACGTATCGCGGGATTCGGCGGTTTCAGCGTACGGTGATTCGAACATTGACCAACGACCCACCCATGCTGGTTTACTGTCATGACGCCGACACGTTGCGAATCGGATGTGCACTCAAATCCAATTGTGGGATTCCCTTCGTGTTTGACATGCACGACCTCCAGCACACTTGGGTATTGTACGAAGCCCCACAATCTCGAATTCGAGCCGTGGTCAGTGGACAAATGAAGCAGCGCATGTTGTCTCGAGCCGCCCAGTCCGAAGCCATCATCACCTCAAGCCAACAAGTCAACGATGAGTCTCATCGAGGTTTTGTCGAGTGGTTGGCCCACCACGGTTTGGAATCGGTGGCGGTGGAAAACCGACCAATGCCGCCTTTTGGCCACACCAAGACACCACCAACCGACCGCTGGACGGTTGGTTACATCGGACGGGTTCGGGACATCAAAGCGTTTGAGTTGTTGGTTCAGGCGGTCAAAACTCTTCCACCCCTCCATCGACCAAAAATCCGGGTCGCCGGCGACGGGACCGCAGCTGCTCGTGTTCGAACGATGCTTCTGGACGAAGTGGAAGCAGGTACCTTGGAAGCCGAGGTGAGTGGGGCCTTTACTCAGGCAGACCTCCCTGAAGTGCTTGGGGAGATTGACGTCATGTACGCCATGTATTCCCCACTCCGTGGAAACATCCTGCAGGGCGCCTTGCCTGTGAAAATGTTTGACGCTGCTGCCCGGGGTGTTCCAAGTGTGGTCAATGACGGGTGCCTGATGGGCGATGTGGCCCTAAAGGAAGGCGCCGGAACGACGGCCACATGGGGCGATGCTGAAGCGGTTGGAAAGGCCCTGTTCAAAATGAAAAATGAGGTCGCTTCTTTGGCCGCCACCGGTGAACGGGAACAACAGCGTTGGCTGACGGCCATGCAAACGGTTCTTGCAGGGCTTCAGTAGAACGGTGGACGAACCACGACGGCTCGTACCGATTTGCGGGGGCTTGCTACGATCAAGACCTCATCACCCTCGTTTACGCCAGCGATGTAGCCAATGCCGATGCCCGTGTTGTCGAGGCACGGTGATGGGGCCCCGGAAGAAAGGCGTCCAATCGGTTGGTCGTCAAGGGAATGAACCGCTTTGCCGGGACGGGGCAACGGCCCCTTCTCGAGGTATTTGATGCCCCACCAACGCTCATCGGTCTGCGCATGGCCGACCACACGATGCTTCCCGATGAAGTCATGGTCAAGGTCGAGACCAAAGGGCACATTTGTTTCCCACGAATCTCGTGAAAGAAAGCCATCGTCGCCTTCGGGTGCCAACGAGGGGGAACAGAAGTCAACCCCTGATAGAAGGTAGCCCTTTTCCAAACGCAAGGTATCACGGGCGCCCAAACCCACCGGCGTCGCCCCGTTGGCCACAAGGGTGCGCCACAGAACTGGAGCATCACCGTTTGGGACAAAGATCTCGTAACCTGCCTCGCCAGTGTAGCCCGTACCTTGAATCCATCCGGAGACACCGAGTTGGTTTTCGGTGATTTCACGCCACTTGAAGCGCCCAATGTGTTGCCCCTCACCCATAGCTCCATCCAAAATGGCCTTGGCGTGAGGACCTTGAAGCGCCATGATGGAGGTGGCTTCCGAGAGGTTCTCCATGACCACAGAGCCGTCCTCTGGTAGGTGCTTGGAAAACCAAGACCACATGACATCAATCATGGATGCATTTGGAACGCCGAGGATTTCTGTTTCGCTGACGACAGCGAAGATCATGTCGTCGATGAGGAAACCATCATCGTCGAGAAAATGAGTGTATGCGCAGCGAGGAGGAGCGATGGAGGTGACCCGTTGGGTCGCCACACTTTCGAGCCAGCCGCGTACATCAGCGCCAGTGAACTTGAATGAACCCATGTGGGAGACATCGAACAAGCCGGCTCCGGCTCGTGTTGCCAAGTGTTCATCCTTGATGTTGGAGTACCAAATCGGCAATTCAAATCCGTGAAAGTCAACCATGTTGGCGTCGAGAGCCAAATGTTCTTCGTAAAGTGCCGTGCGAACGGGGGGTTGGTCGCTCATGGTGCTGTCCAGTGGGGCGGGCTCAATAAACATCCGTTTGGATTTCCTCAAGCCGGAGGCAGCCCGCGAACAACTTCTTCGCCATGATGAACCACACGCTCGAGGAGTCGGTCCAAGGTTTCTCGATTGAGGTTTTGATTGACCACGACCATCCTCAAGATGACATCGTCACCGATGTTTGACCGGCTGACCATGAAGGAGCCTTCCTGAATCATTCGATTCCGAATTTCTGTGTTGAGTTCGTTCAAATCAAGGCCTTTCGCCGATGAAGTGTATCGAAAGCAAACGTTCGTCCACATTCGGCTTGACATCATCTCCAAAGAGGGGTGTGCCTCAATGTTGTCCTGCAGATAGGCGGCATCATCCATTCGTGTATCCACCATTTTGGCCCATCCTGCATCGCCTCGAGCTCGCCAATCAAGCCACAATTTGAGGGCATCGTTCCTGCGGGCACACTGAAGGGAATAGCGACCGAGGTCGTCGAGTTCAGAATCGCTGTGGAACAGATAATGCGCGACATTGGTGTGGTCGCAGAGGCGACGAAGAACAGAGGGGGTTTTGATGAGGAAGGCACTGCAAATCAACGGCACACCCATCATTTTGTGAGCATCCCA
>DUIU01000021.1:0-5618 GCA_013330155.1 Candidatus Poseidonia sp.
GTCCATCGGCATCGGTGTCGTAAAGACCTGGGTCAGAGGTGACCCATGTGGGTTGAACACCACGGTTGACGACAAGAATTTCCCATCCCATTACTTCAATCCCGTCGATGAGGCCATCGGCATCGGTATCAGCATTGAGCGGATCTGTGCTTCGACCGTCGAGAATACCGTCTTGGTCTCGGTCGTTGGCCTTGTATTCCATGACGTTGGTGAAGCGTTCTTCTTCCTCGACGATGTTCATCCAACTGAACAAACGGGATTCAATGCTCTGCCCAACCACGACGTTAAGTTCGTACACATACCCATCCACTGGAGCACGCATGGCGACAACCTGTTGATTTCCACCCGCTAGTGTGATGCGGGCAGAGGCGACTTGTTGGTTTTCGATGACTTGGTCTCCAAGAGCCACATCAACGGTATTGACGATGGCCGTGTTCTCAAGTTCGCCGTACATGATGTGGCCATCGGCGTCAAGGTCGTATCCGTCCATATCTGGGTCCTCATTTCGGTTCAAGGCTGAACGAGGGTGGAGGCCGTTGGATGCTTCCCATTGGTCAGGCATTTCATCTTGGTCGGTGTCTTCCAACCAAGGTGAAGTGAAGTTACCTTCGCCGAATATTTGTGCCACTTGATATTCCTCAAGGTTGTTCATCCCGTCTTCATCCCAGTCGCCGTAACCGTCTGAGGCATTCGCAGGGTTGAGCACATAGGCCGCATTTGGCGCCATGGTGCTGTCGGAATAACAATACTCGAATCCATCAGGCATTCCATCGCCATCTGTGTCCCAATCCGAGGGCCCATTGAGCAATCCATCTCCGTCCATGTCCATCATGAACCAACTGCGTTCAACGCCAAAGAACGGGCCCGAGCGGGTGACGGATTGGAGCAATGGTTCGTTGCATGATTCACCCATGCCGGTAAAGAGCCCCAAGGTACCATTGGCGACCTCAACGATGTCGTCAATCAAATCAAAGTCAGAATCTCGAGCAGTGGGGTTGGTCCCGAACGCCTCTTCTTCAAAATTCGCAAGGCCATCGTCGTCAGTGTCAAGAACCATATCACAGGAATGCCGGTCGTTGGAGGCAAGGTCGTCCCATTCAGGCATACCATTTTCTCCGTCAAATTTGTCTTCAAGTGCATTGAGCATGGCAGCATCAAGCAAAAGACAATCCCAGTTTCCATCGAGTGGATTGAAGAGAACAACTTCACCACCGGGTGTTTGAACGCTGGTGGTGTACAGTGATTCCCAGCGATCATTCAATCCATCGTTGTCCGAGTCAGCGCGTTGCGGGTCCGTACCCAATTCTTGCTCAGCTTGGTTGGTTAGGCCGTCACGGTCAGGGTCGCCACTAGGACCTTGGTTGGGGTCGGGCCAGGATTCGGTTTCGTTTTCCACTTGGGCGTTGCTTGATTCGTCGTTTTGTGTGGGATCAATCTCAAGGTCTTCTGATTCCCCATTATCCAGTGGATTGAGTCCGTGTTGAACTTCCCAACCATCACTCATCCCGTCGTTATCGGTATCTGGATCGTTGACATCCGTACCGTACTGAGTCTCCTCAAGTTTGTCAGACAAGCCATCGCCATCGCTGTCGGCGCCTGCTTCGATAAGGACCGTTTCGCCTCGGATATCCTCTTCGACGGCACTCTCGTATCCACCAATTTCCTCGCTGGTTTGGAAAAACCCAGATATACCTACGAAAAGAGAACCAAAAATGAGGGTAGAAACGATTGCTACATATGCCATCTGGTTGTGATTTAGACTCATGTGTGACACCCAGCACGCTTGTGCTAACACTCCGAGGCGTTGATTCGGTTATGAACCTTGACCAAAGATGAGCGTAAAACGCTACCCCGAGGTCATGATTTTGATACATTTAGAATTCAATAATCAACGACAGGTTCTCTCACTTCAACGGTCAAGCCTGATGCGTCAAGACCAAACGTGACCAGGCATCGTTTCCCGTGTGCCCTCTGCCACATACCAAGGAGGGTTCCTGCAACGAATGCAGGAAGAGGAGAACGGATGAGAAACCGCGTGTGGTCGTCACCATCCAACAGGCTCTTTTGCACCTCTACCTTTCCAAAACCACGCATGGTCAACCTGCTCTGCAAATGGCCATCCCAGTCTTGTCTGGCCTGAAGAAAGAGGGGGTGGTCGGTTCTCTTGTACGCACCCATGGCTGCGTGGACGATGGCCGCAAAGACATTTGGCTCTTCAAACTCTTCACCGATGTGAGCAATCGATGAGGAAGGCTTTCTGCGAACTGGCCGCCCACGAAGTCCTGAAATCAAATGATGAAGGACGTTTGTAGGTAGAAAGAAAGAACGTGCATCTCCACTGAAGAAGGCGACCTCGCGAACGTCAAGCTCCAAGTCCAACGTACCAAGCAATGTCGCTTCCTTCGAGGTATCTGACCAATTCAAGCGATGCGCTTGAGGCGCAGGAACCATCGCTCCCTGTTTAGGATTCAAGATGGTCTGAATGAGTTCTGGAGACCGTTGATTCCATTCCAGTTCATAGCGAGATTTCGATAGGTGTTCGGCGTGGGCGAGTGAGAATCCAACCGTCAATCCATCGTGTGCTGGTGAGAGAATTTGTCGACCCTCAAACCACCCCCAACCCATGGATTTCGCTCGCTGTCGAAGGGCTCGTTCAGCGCGACGACGGCCGAACCAGCGGCCAAATTGAAACATTTTCGGGGCGCTCAGAGACCGTTCCTCTGAGTCCGTTGCAGCGTAGATGAGGCGCCTTCCAAGTGGCGTGTCAAAGGTTTCGTCCAAAACATGGCAGAAATTCTGAAATTCCACCGTACCAATCAGAACGCAAGGCTGCCCAATCGGGTCAAAAAACAGCCCATCTACACCAAATGTAAACGCTTCAAGGGAATGACTTACGCTCTCCCCCATCGACTCATCCCCTTACTCAGGATAACCCGATAATTCCTCTTCATTGAAACAATAGCGAATGGTTTGATGTTGCTCTTTCAGTGCTTGGACGTCTTGCCGAACTCGTTTCGTGTCCTCCTCCTTGAGGAGAACTCTCGCATAGAATTGGGCAACTTCCTGCATGTCCTCATTGGTGAAACCCACACGTGTCAACTCTTGGACACCAAGGCGCAAACCAGAGGGGGAAAGTGCTTTTGTATCGCCAGGCAACATGTTCATGTTGGTAATGATTCCAGCCTCTTCCAAACGTTTTGCTGCACGAGCTCCAGCACCAGAATCCAAATCTCCATGCCGAGTCAACACTTGGTGGGAGGCCGTGTAGCCTCGGCTTTCAGCGAGGACATCAAATCCTTCACTTGCAAGTGCTTCAGCAAAGGCCTGAGCATTGGAGACGGTGTCCCGAGCGTAGGCTTCACCGTACTCCATGAATTCGGCAAGTGCCATCACCTTCCCAGCGACATGGTGGAGGTGGTAGGACGAACAAACACCGGGGAACATGGCGTTGTTGAGGCGTCGCTGGAAGGTCTCATCCTGGGAGGATGAGAGCAAAAACCCACCTTGAGGACCGGGGAAGGTTTTGTGACTTGAACCGGTCATGAGGTCAGCACCTTCGCGAAGTGGATCTTGAAATTGCCCCCCTGCTATCAATCCCAAAACGTGTGCGCCATCGTACATGACCGAGGCTCCGACCTCCTTGGCTGCAGCCGCCATTTCCTCAAGTGGTGTAGGGAACAAAAAGACTGATTGACCGAACAAAGCTACCTTGGGCTTGACTTCTCGAATGGTTTTGCAGGCTGCGTCAATGTCAGGTTCCATTCGCTCCTCATTCCATGGATAGGTGGTTAAGTTGAGGTCTCGCAAACCCACTGCGCCCATTCGTGCGTGTGAGATATGTCCGCCGTCTGCGGTTGAGACAGCCGTTATGGCATCGCCGGGTTTTGCCAAGGCTTTGAGTGCCCCGATGTTAGACACGGTCCCTGAAGTCGATTGGATATTGGCAAAATTCGCCCCAAAGACCTGCTGGGCGAGGTCAATTCCCAAGGCCTCAATGGTATCAAAATCATCACATCCCTGGTAATAGCGCTTACCGGGAAGACCCTCGGCATAGCGACCATGAAGGTCGCTTGACACGATGTCTCGAACGGCCGGTGAAACGATGTTTTCAGAGGCGATCATCCCGAGACCATGCCGGTAGAGCCGGCCGCTTGCTCGGACCGCTTGGGACACTGTTTCTCCGAATTGTTTGTGTTTTGCAGAGGCCTTCCATGCGCCTTGCTCTGAGTTCATGCCTAACCGGTGATTTTGGCAGTCTTTGAACCCTCGTTAGAGCGTCCATGGTAGGGGTTCACGGCCGTTCGCTTCGAATCGTATTGCGAGGGATGAATCGCTTTTGGAGTTGAGTTTCTTTGCCTTCCGCAGCATCATTGAGCGCCTGTGGCTCCTTTTTCCGGATATAGTTGGTCCGACCACGGTAGGCTACAGGACCGATGCTTCGCTCAAGCATGGGGCCACTTTCACCGTGCTCCTTTGGCCGCTTAAGCCACCAGGCTTTTCCAAGTGTGGATACTCTTGGCGTTTTTCCTTTCTCCAAGGCCATGCTACGCTTTCTAAGCCGCTGGCGCACTTTCTTGTCCGGTTCCTTTGACAATCGCTCAAACATCCATGCCGGATATCCAATATCCAACACGACACCGTTGACGGTGACCAAGATGCCGCTGAGAAGAAGATGGTTGCCGATAGGAATGTTACTCGCTTGTGGGACGGCTTTGAAACGCTTGAGGCGCCGAGCATATTTGATCATCCCGCGCTGATCTCGGTGGCGAATCTGGTGTTCTTGTTGACGTATCACGCGACGGTAGGAATAGTGGAGGAACAACAAGCCACTAAGGACGGCGAGGCCTTCCACATCACCGATTTCTTGGTACGCAAGAATGCCGAGCACAAACCATACTGGTATCAAAACGAGGTATTGGAAAATGCTCATGAGTATACCCGGTGAATACCGTGGAGGAACCGCTCGTCTGGTAGCCTCGTGAGAGGCGATGAGAACGTTGGCGTTCATGGCTTCGTCAAGCCCACCTTTTTGCAACAGTGCGGCATAGGCATTGACCGGTGCTGCATCCATCCATTTCTTGGTCTCCTTCTGGTCATCGAGGAGGAGGGAGACCTCCATGTGTTCACGACCTTTGGTACCGTACCCAAAGATGACGGCCAACGCCTGAACCCTCGGGTCTTTGCTGTCACTCTTGATCAATTCGTCGAGGACGGTTTTCGCATCGTGCCATTGCCCAGTATCAAGGAGGCATAGGGCTGTTGCGAGACGTGGCCTGACCCCGATGGGATCAGAACGCACGAGCGAGAGGGAAAGTTCCAACGCTTCGTCATACCTTCGTTGACCTCGAAGAAGAGCAATCATTGAAAGTTGTCCAGTTTGGGAGAGTTTGTCGTTGTGCAACATCATCTCCGCAGGTCGAGGTTTCCATGTTTTCATCATGGTTTGAAGCATTTGAAGATAATCAATCGTTGAATTGTTCTCCCAATCCCAGATGTCGTCTTCAGTTACCGCTCCCCTCCATGGGTCCAACCACTCACAGATGAACGAGAGGATTTCAGGTTCATCGTATCCCTCGGGTTGCTGAAGTCCATGAAGAGCTTCACGAGCCGCATCCAAT
>DUIU01000021.1:5915-10687 GCA_013330155.1 Candidatus Poseidonia sp.
GCGGGGAGCCGCATCCAATCGACGTAGGGCCATGTAGCCGGTGGCGATGAGCATTCGAGCTTCGTCGTTGTCTCCTCCTGATTGCGCGAGAAGTTTTCGACTCTCCTCAATGGCTTCGGGCCACAAACCCCGCAGGGCTTTTTCCCACATTGAAGCCCGAGATTGTTCTTGCCGAATCAAAGCCTGGTCACCGGGGAAATCGTGGGTTTGAATGCGGATTAACATGTCAAGATCTTCATTGAAGGCGGCATTTTCGACTAAATTTTGGAGACGGTCTCCGCCTTCAAGAAGCACAGCACCTTCACGACGTTCGTCAGGGTTCAAGTCAAACCGAAGCCCGACAAGGTGTCCGAACTTACTGATGGAAAGGAGCCAAGTCATGAGGAAAATGAGTTGACCAACGGCGATGAAAAGCCAAACCGTCAATAAGCGCATCTCCTCATCAAAATCGTTGGCTTCCAATGTCGCTGTGAGCGGCATCAACGAACCAAATTCTTTGTAGCAAACAAGGATGAGCAAGAGAACCGTATAACCAGAAAAACCTGCAAAGGCAAAGGTGAGTTGTCTTGCTTGGGCTGATTTTTCAGCACGGATTTCTCTGGGCGTGTCGAGTGTGACACCAAACATTCCACCAAAGGATTGTCCACCTAGGATGAGGTTTCGTGTCAATTCAAAGATAAATGCCAGACCGACGATGGCAATGTTAAGGGTCAGGTAAAGGGAAAGGAATTGAGGGAGCGACTTGATGAATTCCCAATGGAATAAAAATTCTGAAATCGCATCAATGCGAACGAAGAGGGAATATCCAATGATACCGCCGTAATTGAGAATCTCCTCTGAGTTGGGTGGTGCATTGACCATGACATAGAACACGGTTAAGATCCCATTTAAGGCCGTAATTGGCATGGTCAAAAGGAACAGTACAAGCAAAAATGAGAACAGACGTCCAATCACCCCGTTTTTGTCAGGGTCGATGGGGTTCTTCCGGCCTCGAGTTGTTCGCCATTTGTTGATGAGAAGCATGTTCCACGATGCGCCCATAATTCGGCCATAAGCAAAAATGGTGGGAGCCATAAAGGCCAACATGCCAAAAGCCAACCATGTTGGTGTGAGCGTACCTTCCACCTGCACACCATAAGCGAGAACCAACGCTGTGCCGATGATGAGAAGCGCCAAGGTAAACACACGTCGAATGAGGTCCGCACTCAATGATGAGCGAACATCCCGACGCCTTGAGGCGAGTTGGCTATTGAGCGATTCCCACGGGGAAATGATTACAGGGATGAGAATCAAGGTTGCGATGATGTACAAATTCAACTGAGAGAAGACCTCGGCATCAAATAACAATTCAGCGATCAGGATAAGCACGCCGGTCAGGCCCATCATGTAAAGCAGAACACCATACCCAACGCGGCCAGCCTTGAGCAATCGCCTTGAGTCTCTCAAGGTGCGCGTGATTCGATGCACTTCGTACAGGTCGTCCTCAATTTCGAAAGCAACTTGCAAATTTTTCAGTTGCTGCGGTATGAACCAGCGCCGAACAAAGTAAGCAACGACCAGGGCTAGCAGCAAAGGGAGAAAACTTTCGAAGGATGCGTCATAATTGGTAGAGACATCTGACGCAGAGACCATCGGAGCGAAAAGAATGGCCGAAACTGTAACCAATCCAAGGATGGAGGTGCGGCGCATGAAAGAGGCTCCATACCTTTGATTCATCAAATCTCCTACGACATGTTGATTTTGCGGTGCTTTTGGAGGAACCGGTCCATGCGGTCAAAGGCTTCATCCAAAACCGTGACATCAGCCAAGTAAACCAACCGCACATGGCCCTTTCCAAGTTCGGGAGAAAAGCCACTGCCATGGACGAGGAGAACGTGCTCCTCATGGAGCAACTTGAGAACAAAGGATTTGTCATCGTTTGCCCACATTTCATCGGTTAGGCGGATGAACATGTAGAAGGCCCCACCGGGTTGTTCCACTTCCAACCCCTCGATCTGATTGATGCGATGAAGGCAATGGTCACGCTGTTGTTTAACACGATTGGCATATGCATCCATCCAACTTCGGTCCTGCTCTAATCCTGCGAGGTACCCAAGTTGGGCTGGCGTAGAGGCACACAGTCGGGAGCGAAGTAAACGCTCCAAGCCGTCCCGTACACCTCCTAAGCGTTGAGCAGGGTCGTGAAGTGCCATGTAGCCAATGCGCCAGCCTGGCGCATAGTAGACTTTGGAAACTCCGTTAAGCGCTATCACGGGGACATCAGGGCTGCGACTCGCTACTGAAACATGTTGGCCAGTGAAATCCAAACCGTCGTAGATCTCGTCGGCCACAACAATGCAATTGGGATACTTACGAGCGATGGCCAGAAGAGCATCAACGTCTTGGGACCCACAAACCGTTCCACAAGGATTGTTGGGATTGATAAGCACAAGCAACCGCACATCATCGTCCATTTTCTTCTCAATGTCAGTAAAATCAGGTTTCCATCCGTCTTGGCTGTGCAATTGGTACTCAACGGTTTGCGCCCCGTACATTTGTGGATAGGCCATGTAGGGGGGATAATGCGGACCGGGTGCCAACACCTTGCTCCCTTCCTCAAGAACGGCGGCGAAAATGAGTTGCAAGGCCTCTGTTACCCCATGGCAAACATAGATGTCGTTGGATGTTGCCTTCCAGCCTTTTCTGCGCTCATCTTTAGCAATAGCCTCACGAACAACAGGCAAACCATAGGATGGTGAATATCCATTGTGCCCTGTTCGAAGAGCCTCAACGTATGCTTCAACCATGTGAGGGGGCGTGGGTAGGCCAGGATAAGCACTCGGATCTCCAATATTGAGTTTCAGAATCTCGTGGCCTTGGGCTTCCAATTCTACGGCTGGAACGACAACATCACGAATGGCATACTCAATGTTGGCCGCACGAGATGAAACAGGAATGGGTGCAGACATACCATCACCTTCATTCAAAATCAGAACGAGTGGCATTCCCCATACGAAGAACTTCATCAAAATGTTCAGGGGAAACCGGCTGAACGGAAAGTCGCTGCCCACGTTGCAACAACGGCATGCCCTCTAGGTTGGGATTTTCTTTCATATCATGGAGCGAAACCATGGGCAATTCCATGACCGGTTCAATGTCAACCATGAACCAACGTGGGTTCTCGGGGGTGGATTTTTCGTCAAAGTACTTGCCATCTGAATCCCATGATGTAAAATCGGGATAACCGTCACGAACTACACGAGCTACGCCGGCGACATGGGGGGGTTTGGTGTTGGAGTGATAAAACAACACCAAATCACCCATTTTCATGCTGTCTCTCATCATGTTCCGAGCTTGGTAGTTACGGACACCATCCCAATGTGTTTGTCCGTCAGCCACCAACTGTGCATAAGGATACACGTCCAGTTCGGACTTCATCAACCAGTGGTTCATGGTTTCTCCGAACACGAAGGGGTCTATGGACTCCTCGCTTACCAAGCATCAACAACGTCGTCAACAAGCGCTGCTTCCATCACGTCTTCAGTATGAACTGTGGTTCGAATGAGACCGAGTTTCTTCGCCATGTTGTTACCACCGCTAACCGCACCAATGCCCATTTTCTCGAGGGTAACAAATATCGCTGGAAGCAGGATTAAGGCACTGGCAGCAGCCACCCAAAGGAGAATCAAAATGACCGTGATAAACGGTGTAATTTCCGGAATAGGAATATCGTAAGCGGTGTACATGCCGAGTGAGGTCACTACGGCTGCCTCAAACAGTGACATACCTGTGCCAACGGCCGCACTTCGAATGGCTTGAATTCCCCCGCCTAATTCCCGAATGCGATTGGCGATGTGAATTGAAAAATCAACTCCCACGCCAACGAGAATTGAACCTATCATGACAGTGACCAGCGAGAGTGGCACATCCATACGCCACATGACAAGCCACTGTAAAGCGACGGTAGCAATGACCGGTGATGTCGTCCAAATCGAATACCGAATGTCTCTAAAGACAACGGCCAAGGTGATGAGTGTGAGGATGATAGCAAATCCGAGAGAAGTCCATTGTGAACCGACGATTAACTCGTTCACCTCAATGGCGGTTGCCGCAACGCCCGTGAGTTCTTCAGCCGATTCACCGTACCGGCCTTGGAAGGTCGAGGCCTTTTCATTAACCGAATCAACGCTCTTGGCTGTATCAGCCACGGGAATAAATGGCATATCGACGTAGATGAGCGAGCGACTGAAATCCTCGCTGACGAAAATTTCTCTGGTCTCTTTTGTAAGAGATGCATAAAACACGTCCAGTAAGAAAATTTGGCTTTGTTGTGAACCAGGGAGGCCGAAAGCGTCGGGGTCGTTGAGCAGGTCCCAAAACGAAGCATCCAGCGATTGGCTTTGATTCAGCAACACGTTGGCCGTTGTTTTCACATCCTCGCAGGCTTCATTACCGGCACATGGAATTAATTGGAACAATTCGTTCATCCCCTCACCCGAAACCGTGACTTGGATTCCGGATGATTTCATCAAAAACACAACAGAAACGGCGGTCGTGTTCTCAACCGTGTTCAACGAAGCTTCAAGGTTATCGATTTTTTGTAAAATTTCAACCGGGTCATCGTTTGACACATCCGCATCATTGAAATCTCCACTCACGTTGGCATTGACCAAAATCATACCCACTTGTCCCGCTTCAAATTCAGAGCTGTATTGCTTCATTTTAACGACAGGAGATTCTGTTTCTGGGGCCATACCGAGGAGGTCAATGTTTTCCTCAACGTTGGCTTGTCC
>DUIU01000110.1:0-2540 GCA_013330155.1 Candidatus Poseidonia sp.
TGGAAGACTCCGACCTGACGAAAGACAAACTCCAACAGGCCGCTGTACTCGCTCTCTCATGGAGCCGAGCGTGGAACGGAGGGGGAGCCCATGGCACGGTCTATAGCGTAAAACCAGCGCAGGTTTCAAAGTCGGCGCAGACCGGAGAATTCGTTGGCAAAGGTGCCTTTGTTATTCGTGGACAGCGGACTTGGTACAAGGACATGGACGTCCGCATCGGCATCGGTATCATCGCTGTGAACGGCGTCCCAATGGTGGTCAGCGGGACACCCAACTACATCTTGGAAGTGTGTCAGCGCTATGCGATTCTCTCTCCGGGCCTCACCAAAAAAGACCAACTGGCGAACAAAATTTACCGCAACACTGGCCTCTCAACCGACGATTTACTCTCGGTTCTGCCGGGTGCATGCGATGTCATCGATGAACAAGGGATGCTCACTCCACCCGCATCGGAAGAGGAATGACACCGTAAACACAAAGTCCCGGAAGGCAAAGTTGCCGAACATGGATTTGGACACTGCAGCATCCTACGCCGAAATTCTTGGACTCGTCACTATCCTCGGTGCAGCCATCTATTCATGGTTCCAAATCAAAGAATTGCGTCGCTCACGGGACAGCACCACGGCGATGAGCCTTGCCGCCAATTTTCAGGATGAGGATTTTGTCGTCGGTCTCACGGCCATCATGAACATGGATTTTGACGCTACGGAATACCAGCACAGCGACCATAAGGCCAACGTCGAAGCATTTCAGGAACAATGTGGCGAGGATTGGCCGAAGGTGATGAGGGTCCTGACGACATGGGAGAGCATCGGAGTCCTCATCCACCGGGGAGACATGGATTTCCACGCCTTCTACGACTTATTCTCTGGGGTGATCATCAAGACATACGAGACCTTTTCCTTTTTCTTCGAACCCATTCGTGAAAATGCGAATGACAAAAACATGGAGTGGTTTCTTTGGCTTGCCGACCGCGTCATTGAGTTTGAAAAGGAAGGGTCGGGCACGGCGCCAGCCCACATCGCTTTCGCCGACTGGAGACCGCCAAAACGCCATCAGTGAAAACCAACCGAACAGTGGCCACGCTCAACACATCAAACAACGCCGACAACCAATGGCTTCATGATTGAGGCGAGCCTCGCCAAACCATGCGATTCTACCACAACCCACGCTGTTCTAAATCTCGACAAGCCCTTGCCCTCTTGGAGGAGCGAGGCTGCGAGGTGAACGTGGTTCGCTACCTTGAAACTGGGGTGGTGGAAGAGGATTTACCGCTGCTGGCTCAACTTGATGGAATCGTGCGAAAAAAGGATGCCGGAAAGGCGGTGATGGCTTCGCTGCAAAACGAAGAAGACATCATAAATCTGTTGCGTACGAATCCGAAGGTCCTTGAGCGCCCGGTGTTGATTTCAGGACAACAAGCGGTCATTGGGCGTCCACCAGAAGACGTTCTCAGCCTGCTGGATGAAGCATGAACATCACTGTGGCCGACGTACATACATGGCCACGGCGTTTCCGCCACCAAGACAGAGTGTCACAATGCCGGACGAGGCGTCAAGCCTCCGCATAACACCAAGCATCGTGATAAGACAACGAGTTCCGCTGGCTCCAAGGGGATGGCCAAGGCTCACGGCCCCACCATGGAGGTTGAAACGGTCATCTGGAATGCCCACTTCTTGGGCCACCGCGCAAGAGGCGGAAGCAAAGGCTTCGTTGTGCTCATAGACATCGACATCGAGAACATCGAGGTTGTTGCGTTTTAGGAGCGATTGCACGGCAGGGATGGGGGCACTCATCACTCGAGCAGGTTCAACCCCCGAGGTCACGTAGTCTTCAATGGTGGCAATGACTTCCCAGCCTTGCGCTTTAGCGAAGCTTGCTTCGGCGATAAGAACGGCGCTTGCTCCATCGTTGAGGGTGCTGGCGTTGCCCGCGGTCACCTTGCCTTCACGGTCAAACACCGGGCGCAAACCTGCCAGGCCCTCCGCAGTGGTGTCCGCACGGATGCCTTCGTCCATCGCCACGGTGACGGGGTCACCTCGGCGCTGAGGCACCTGCACGGGCACCAGTTCCCAGTCGAACCAACCCTTGGCTTGAGCCGCTGCAGCCCGCTGTTGGCTTTGGGCCGCAAAGGCGTCCATGCCTTCGCGGCTGATGCTGAATTCTTCGGAGACCACCTCGCCGGTGTTGCCCATGTGCATGTCGTTGTACACGTCCCAAAGGCCGTCATGAATCATCGAATCCACCAGCGTGCTGTTGCCCATCTTGGCCCCGCGACGTTGGCCCATGAGCAACTGTGGTGCGTTGGTCATGCTCTCCATGCCGCCTGCGACGATGGCTTTGTATTCGCCTGCACGGATGCTGTTGGCCGCCATCATGGCTGCCTTCAAGGAGGAACCACAGACCTTGTTGATGGTCGCACAGGGCGTTGAAACGGGAAGTCCAGCACCGAGAGCCACTTGCCTCGCTGGATTTTGACCGGCCCCAGCTTGGAGCACCTGTCCAAAGATCACTTCATCGATGACGCCAGAATCCGGTTC
>DUIU01000110.1:2909-7368 GCA_013330155.1 Candidatus Poseidonia sp.
GATGAGAGCGAACCCATGAATTTGCCAATGGGGGTGCGGGCTACGGCACAAATGACGGCTTGGGGCTGATTCATGAAGAAACGGACATCAAGGCACACTTTCAACCTGTCCGTGTCCAATCAATGGCTTGGAGAAGGCTTGATGAGGGCGACGCCGTGGCCTGCTCCATGGCGAAATTCAAAACCGAACTCAACCTTAAGCGAGCCAACGATGAAATGCGTGCGCCGGAGGTAACCCTTGACTTCACTCCAAACGCTCTGGCCTCCGTGCTCTACAAGCAAGGCGATACCGTGGTGTTGGCCTGCTGCACCAAAGAAGCGCGCCTCCCCGGCTGGTTCCCAAGGGACGCCACCAAAGGCTGGGTTCACGCCGAATACTCCCTTCTCCCCGGTTCAACGGATTCTCGGTTCCGTCGAGAACGTCGAGGAGCCAAAGGACGAACCCAAGAGATCGAACGCCTCATCGCACGCTCTTTGCGAGCAGCCGTCGACCTCGAAGCCCTTGGCCCCATCGCCTTGAACGTGGATTGCGATGTTCTCAACGCCGATGGGGGCACCCGCTGTGCATCCATCACCGCCGCCAACATTGCTCTTCGTCTAGCGGTCCGTCGGTTGATTGCCCAAGGCATCTGCTTGCCGATGGACCTTCGACCAACGCCCGAACAACGCAAGGAAGGTTGGACGGCTCCAAGCCTTGATGAGATGGAACGTGAGAACCACGAGAACGCCGTCATTCCTCACGATTTGGCCGCTGTTTCTGTAGGTTTGATCGATGGAGAAGTGTTCCTTGACCTGGACTATGTTTTGGATTCAAACGCAGATGTGGACATGAACGTCATCAAAACCAACGACGGAAAGTACGTTGAAGTACAAGGAACCGGTGAGGAATCGACGTTCTCGGCTGATGAATTGACCGCCCTTCTCAAGGGAGCTGACAAAGGCATGGATGTCTTGTTTGCCTTCCAGAAAGAAGCGCTGAAAGGCGCTGAATGAGCCCAATCCTTTGAGGCCATTCCAGTTTGGTCGGTCTTGGATTCCAAGCGGAAGGCTTGATATGGCGAGGGCTGTGCCAAATGTTGCACGGGTCAGTAGCTTAGTTGGGAGAGCGCGGCACTGAAGATGCCGAGGTCGCTGGTTCAAGTCCGGCCTGACCCACCAACTATCATCCTCCGGATGAGCGTATGCTGGAAAATTTTAATTCTATAGAACGATTTATTTCGCTCGCTGATAGAGAAACTATGGGAAAAGGATTCTTGAACTGAAGCCGGCATGCACCGCCATGGCGAAGGAAGCGAATGCGGATTCCGACGCTCATGACGGCTCCGACGAGCATGTCAAAGCCAAAGACCGTGAGGGCAAGGAACTCCAAGAAATCCGCCAACGCCGTATGGGTGGAGGGAGGAGATTCCTCTCGAAAATAGAAGATTTTGTCCTCTTGGGCGGCATTGCCTACGGCGTTCTGTTCGCCTTGCTGTTGTTTTCTATGTCATCGGGCACACTTGGAAATTCCACCGGCCTTGACTACGCCGCCTCCACCACGTTCCTTGACATCGGTGACGAATGCACTGAGATCACTGAAGAAGCCTATCTCAACATCTTTCCGGACCCGGACCAAGAATTGTTCTCCATTGCAGGCCACAACCTTCCCAACGGAGAGGCCTACCTGAACTACACCTTCCTCGAAATTATGGGCGATGAAACAAAAAGCGTCGTTACCGAAGATTACGGGTCCAACGAAACGGTTCGCACCATCAACAAAGTGGACACAAGCAACGGTCGTGCCTACTTCAAAGCCCCTTATTCCGAGTTGCCCGAAGGCCACTATGAACTCAAATTCAGAGTCACCGTGCATGAAGAACGAAACACCTCATCAAACATGACCCTCAGCCCAATTACAAAGTCGATTGAATTCGAACACACCATTTCCAAAGAGGCCCTGGCTTTCCTTCCATTCGTTGACGATGCAGAACATTCTGAAGTTCGAATTGAAGACGCTGGCCCCCGTTCCTGTTGGACCGTACAGGACCTCGGTGATTGGGGCTACATCCTCATGGGTGCAGAGCTTGGAGGCGGACGTGAAACCGCTATGTTGACCGGTGGCGCTGCGGGTATTCCGGCCTGGTGGATGGCCTTCATCTCACTCTCCCTCTCGCTCATTACCCTGCTCGTCATCTATCCGGTGATGTACAAAGTCTACCATCAAGAATCTGACGACATCCTCTCTCGGGCGCACATCTCCCGACTGGTTGGAGATACTGTCAACAAGGTCAGCGACCAGCTCGGCATCGATGTTGACGATGACCTTTTCAAAACCGAAGTAAGAGATCTATCGATCGATATCATGGTGGCCTACAAAAACACCGAAAACACCCTCTCAGATGCCGCCGAGGTGCGCGCTGAACTGTTGCGAAGTTTACTGGAAGAATTTGCGATTTTCAGAGTGTTCAAACCGGTTCAATTGAACGTACGCGTCATCGGTGATGGTCAAAACATCGACTTCGATTCCGGCGTTGGAATTGGTGCTCGCGAAGAAGAGGCAGACCTCAATTCTGAGCAACAAGACTACTCGAGTTTCTTCTCTGAATTGCATTCACTTTCGAGAATTGAAGACGACGTCCGCGATAGTTTGGACCTCTTCTTCACCCGTCGTCCTGATGTAGACATGAACGGGGCGGTCGTCACAAGCGACGACCGTGTCATCTTTGTCTCCGTGATTTTCCGACCCACTCAACGCTTTGCATGGCTACGATTTAACAAAACCTCCACTCAAATCAAGGACGAACTCTACCGTTTTATCCACGAGCGCAATGAAGACCTGCTTGGCTCTCAGGAACTCGTTGTCAAAACACGAAACGAGGTCTCGACCTTGGCCGACCGGTCCGGTGCGGGTCGAGTTGAACGTCGCTCGCAAACCGACGATGAACGCATTGTTGCGGTTGCCAAACAGGACGGCCTAGGTGGCCGTGTTCTGCAGACAAAGTTCCTCGGAGACACGCTCTCCACGGTGGAATACATGGCCAATGAAAAGCGTGAGATGATCAACAAATGGGGATTCTGGGGCCTCATTTTCTTTGTTTGGATTCCGTTCATGGCCTCCGGAGTGTTGGTGGGCGCCATGCTGGGGCTCCTTTCCCGAATGCAATTCATGCGTGTGCTGTTGGCAACGCTCATCGGTGGTTCTGTGGCCTCCATTACGTGGGCCTACACGGCAGAAGGCATTGTGAAATTCATGCACCAATACAAGCTTGAAGTGTTCATCCCATTGGTCATCGGTGTGTTCATCCTCATGGCCGTCCTCCACATACGCTCCACCAAGATGCGCCGCCAAACAGAACTGTTCGAGGACACGCTGCTCGATAACTTCCATGCTGACATCATTGCCAAGTATGGCGACCAATAGGTGAGTTCATGGACGCCATGACATCGTTTCAAGGCCGAGAAGGCCATGTTGGCGACCCTGTTCGAATTGGCATCGTAACCGTCAGCGACCGAGCCAGTCGAGGAGAATACGAAGACGAAGGCGGTCCAGCCATTTTGAACTTCGTTCAAGAAGCCATCAAAAGCCCCTGGACGGTGTTGTACCGCTGCGTTCCCGATGAGCAGGAAGCGGTGGAAGCAGCCCTGATTGAATTGACCGATGAACACGAGTGCAGCGTGGTGGTGACTACCGGTGGAACCGGCCCTGCGCCTCGGGACATCACGCCTGAGGCGACCGAAGCCGTCTGTGACCGACTCATGCCTGGATTTGGAGAACAGATGCGCGCCATTTCGCTGGCCTATGTTCCAACGGCCATCCTTTCTCGCCAAGTGGGTGGGCTTCGCTCAGACCGTCTCATATTCAATCTCCCCGGACGACCAAAGTCAATTCGTGAAACCATCGATGAAATCTGGCGAGCTGTGCCGTACTGTGTCGACCTGATGAATGGACCCTATATGGACATGGATGCCAAGGTCTGTGATGCATTTCGCCCACCTTCTGCACGACGTTAATCTCGTGTAGTCCAACACATCATGTTCATGTGCTGAATCCCTCTCGCTTTGGAATAAGTGAGCCAAATGAAGGGAAATGTCTTGATTCATGGTGCAACGATGGTGCTTCCGAATGAAACCGGTACGGGGGACCTCCGTATTCGAGATGGAGTGATTCACTCCATTGCTCTTGGAGGAACCCTCGAACCCATGGATGATGAATTGGTGATCGACGGGACTGGCCTTCACTTGATGCCAGGAATGATTGACCCACAAGTGCACTTCCGAGACCCGGGCCAACCGGAAAAAGAAGACCTCGGATCTGGCTCTGCAGCAGCCGTGAGCGGCGGTATCACCTCGTTCTTGGACATGCCCAACAACAAGCCCTCCATCACGACCCTCAAAGGCATGGAGTCCAAACTCAAAACAGCCTCTGAGAAGTGCGTCAGCAATTACGGTTTCTTTATCGGAGCAACACCAAACAACGTCAG
>DUIU01000110.1:7748-8071 GCA_013330155.1 Candidatus Poseidonia sp.
ATCTTCATGGGTTCATCCACAGGGACGCTCTTGGTCAATGAACGCGATGCACTTGAGGCCATTTTCGAAGGCACTGGGGGCTTGATTGCGGTCCACGCTGAAGACGAAAAGCGAATGGATGAGCGCATTAAACTCATTGAAGGACGCACTGATATGGCGGCTCATGCCGAATGGCGGGATGATGTCACAGCGCTGATTGCGACCCAACTGGCCGTTGAACTTGCGCAGGCTACGGGCCACCGTCTTCATGTGCTCCATTTGACGAGCGGTATTGAGGCTGATTGGTTGGAAGACATCACCGTTATGCCCTCAAAAGCGACCGG
>DUIU01000031.1 GCA_013330155.1 Candidatus Poseidonia sp.
CCGATGTTTTCCCGCTTGACCGTACTCAGCAAACCGACGCCGACGGTGACTGGGTTGGGGATAACCCCAACAGCGACCGAGCCGATGCTTGTCCAAATGCTTGGGGTGATTCTCAATACGACCGTCTTGGCTGCCCCGACACCGATTCTGACGGGTATTCTGACCCAACGCCTGGATGGCCCAGCACCACGGATTGTTTTGGAGCCGACGCCTTCCCTGATGACCCTACACAGTGGTGCGATGAAGACAACGATGGCTTTGGCAGCAACCCAGAGGGCAACCAAGCAGATGCGTGCCCCAACAATCCCGGTTCTTCAACGATTGACCGAATCGGTTGCTCTGACCGAGATGGCGATGGCTACTCCAATGCGGGAGACCCGTTCCCCGATGACGCAACGCAATGGTCCGACCGAGATGGCGATAACCGAGGCGACAACGCAAGCGGCAACAACCCTGATGCTTTCCCAGATGACACGAGTCAATGGAAGGACAGCGATGGCGATGGCTACGGGGATAATCCGGGTGGCAACAACGGCGACGCCTTCCCCTCAGATTCCACACAATGGAGCGATGAAGACGGGGATGGTTATGGCGACAACACCGATGGGAACCTCGGAGATTTGTGCCCACTCGACTATGGTGAATCACAGGCTGAACTTAGCCGCGGCTGCCCAGACTCCGACCTTGACGGCGTGACCGACCCGTTGGACGCGTTCCCAAGCGACCCGTTCCAGTGGGCTGACTCCGACGGCGATGGATTTGGCGACAACACCAACGTCCCGAGCGGAGACGATTGCGTTGATGTCTTCGGAAAATCATTCGAAGAAGGCCGACATGGCTGTCCCGACGCAGACCTTGATGGATACGCTGACGTTGACGACCTCTTCCCAGAGGACCAAGAGCAGTGGGCCGACTTTGATGGCGATGGATGGGGAGACAACTACCTCTGGGAGAACACCACTGTAGCCGACGAAGAAAACACTGGCATGTTCCTCACCCTTCGTGAGCAGCGAGGGGACGCTTTCCCTGAGATTGCCAGCCAGTGGTCCGACCTTGACGGCGATGGTTGGGGCGATAACCAAAGCAGTTCCAATCGCGTTGACAACTTCCCACTGCGCGCTTCGCAATGGAACGATTTCGATGCCGATGGATTTGGCGATAATGCTGTTTCCGGCTCCTACCAGCCGGATGCCTGTCCAAAGGTCCCTGGAACCTCGACGGCCAACGATGAATTTGGTTGTCCCGACTCCGATAACGACGGAGTGTCAGACGACGCTGACCCGTGCCCGTGGGACCCAGAAGTTTCGCAAGGTTCCCGCAGCACGGCTAAATGCAGCATTACCTCCGACCCGAACCTCAAATCAAACGATGGCGGCGATTCATCTTCGCTTTTGAGCGGTGAGAGTGGGACGCTCCAAGTGATGGCTGGCATCATCATCTTCTTGCTCGCCTTGATCGTTGTTGCTCAAGTCGCTCGTGCGGCGGGCAAGCGCAAGGCGGTCGCCGCCAAACGAGATGACCAACTCGCAAATGCCTCCGTAGCTGAGGAAGAAGAGCGCCGTCAAGCATGGATTCAGCACTACCTTGCCGAAGGAAATTACGCTGAGGCACGTGCTCTTGGCTGGGAAGGCACTGAAGGGTTGCCTGAATGGAAGCAATACGAGATGGAGCAACAAGCCGCTCAAGATGCAGCCATTCCAACCATGATGGACCTCGAAAATCTGTGAAGCCTCACGCATGCTTTGCACCGCTGACCTTTCAAAGGGGAACGGCCCATGTTTCTCTATGGGCGAGAAGCCGTTAGGCCGAATGTCGTTGGTAGCGGGGTTGTTGGTAACCTCGCTCTTCATTGGTTTGGTTTCGGCTGACCAAGGCGACGTGGACCTTTTGGTTGAGGTTCAAGAGGCCCCCGATGAACCATGGTACGAGCCTGGAAACCCCCTTGTACTCGCACCAAGTTTGGTCAACAACGGGCCTGAAATATCGCTCTTGGTCAACCCCGCTTGTCCCTTTGTCTTCAACGTCTACAATGCCTCGAATGTGATGGTCGTCAACGGCTCCTCTTCTTGTCCTGCTCGTGAGCAAGGGCTGGACCTTTTCGCCGGGGAACGCCTTGATTTCCCATTGATGGAATGGTCGATGAAGGATGCCGATGGAGCATGGCTCGAAAGTGGAACGTACTGGGTGGAACTTCTTCACTCCGCAGGATTCTCCCACACCGTGGTGGCGACCATTCAAACCCCAGTTCAACTCCCTAATTCACTTGTATTCGATGTCGAGACGACCCAACGTACTGGTTCATCAGGCCCCTTGCTTTACATGGTAAACCTTCACAACCCAACTGAACAGAGCGTTGATTTGACCTCTGTTGCGCCATGTCAGTTTGAAATTTCAGTGGACAGCGTTCACCGTTTGGGTTCTTCGTGCATGGGAGAGGTCAACACCTTGATGCCCGGCGAGGTGATTTTGGTTGAACAATTCACGGCGAGCCCGACCTCCGCCGTTTCCATCACTACCCCCGGCGAGAACCTAGCGTTTGCATTGACCGGTCAGGAGGACATATCGATGTCTTCGAGCCTCTCGATGGGCCTCGAATTGAGCGGCAACGAATTCCCAGCCTATGGTCCAGGTGAAACTTTGGTCAGCGAAGTGACTCTGAGCCCGTCATTGGACGAGTCTGTTCTGGTTGAGTTCACCTCATCGTGCAAGGCAGAGATGTGGATTGTTGATGATCTCGGTCAACTTGTGTACGATAGCCGTGCCGAGAAAACATGCATGGACATTGACTTGGAGTTGACCGTGAATTCTGACGAACCAGAACGGTTGTCACTTCCTCAATGGAATTTCTTTGACATGAACGGTTGTCGAGTCGGACCCGGCGTCTATACCGTCGTTGCTGAAGTGCCAGAGCACGGTTTAACCACCAGTGAACACGTCCGCTTCCATTCCAGCGAGGCTAATCCTTGTGTTGATGATGACATTGCTACGCTCGAGGCTACTCTTGCATGGCAAGATGAACAAACGCTTCGCATCGAAGCCATTGTTCACAACGATGAGCCGTACCATCTTCGAATGGCCCAACCTTGCACGTTTGAAATTGCTTTCCTTGACCAGAGCGATGAAATTGTCCACGCCTACCAAACGCTTTGCGACGCCTATGACGGGCGAAAAATTCTGCTGCCCACCTCCTCAGAACCGCTACAATTTGACGCCCTTGATGTGCGCATGATTCAGGATGGAACACCTCTCCTTCCCGACGGTTTTTACACGTTGAAAATAACCGTGCTGTCGACGTCCACGTCCAGTATGACGCTGCCCTTTGCTTGGCCCAACGACTTTGGTGAAGCCGAAGATGAAGGAGAGTCGCTTCCAGCCCCAGACCGCTTTGAAATCGTTGGGACTTGGGTGGGGTTGCTCACGGAAGAAGGAACCTGTTACATGTTGGAACACGATGGAGCAACGCACCTTCTTTCAAACGCCAGAACCCTGCCTTCGTGGCGTCCGAGTTCAGAACTTCAAGGCGTTTACATCGTTCAAACAGCGGAAGCTTCGCCTGCTTGTGGCGACTACCTCGCTCCTTCGGTTGAGGTCGTAGAAGTTCGCATGGAAGCGTCCAATGCCGTTGATGAAAGTGCCAGCGCCGTCGTTCCCGACGAGCCACCGACGGTCATCATTGAACCCACCTCCACGGCACCGATGCTGACCGTAATCGTCTCCGCTTCGCTTCTCTCCCTGTTGTTTGCAGCGGCGTTGACCAATGAAGGATTGCGCCTTCCAGCAACCGCTGCCGGTTTGTGGTTCCTTGGACTGATTGGAAAAACGCACGAAACCACCGATGGACGATACCAACGAGGCCGCTTGATGGGGTACTTGACGGCAAACCCCGGGTGCCATTTCCGTGCACTCATGAGTGCGTTGGAGATGAGCAACGGCCAAATCACCCACCACTTGCGTGTGCTAGAAGCCGAAGAACACGTTTGGCGAAAGAATGACGGGCGCCTTGTTCGGTTCTATCCATTGACCAACAAACTTCATCCCGATACTCGAGAGGAGGACCTCCCCGTGCCTTTGCTTTCACCGGACCCCAACAGCCTTCAAGGGAAAATCCTCAACCTGCTTGACCACGATGGAGGGCTAGGTCAATTCCCAACGCAGGCCGAACTGGCAAAGCGCCTTGAGAAAAGCCAACAATTGATTTCTCATCATCTTCGAACGCTCCAAAAATATGGATTGGTCGAACGCCGGAAGATGGGCGTCAAGAATCGATACAAATTGACCAGAGAAGCCGTGTTTTTGCTCGAAACGAACGATGACTTCTCCCATGACGAAAGAGCCTGAGGATTCAAGCAGAACCTGCTGTTTGAGGCGTGGATTTCATAGCATGTTGTGGAGTGGAACCTTTTGTCCAGTGGACGGTGATGCACAATGTCTGCCGAAACGAAGCCAGTGGACGAAGTCGGTTGGCAGCAACAATGGGACGAAGCGGGATTGTTTCATGCCAACATCCACCAAGACCGCCCGAAGTTCTACTGCTTGGAAATGTACCCGTATCCCTCAGGTAAAATGCACATGGGGCACGTTCGAAACTATTCGATTGGCGACGCTGTCGCCCGATTCAAGCGTTTGCAAGGCTTTGACGTCCTTTACCCAATGGGTTTCGACTCCTTTGGAATGCCAGCCGAAAACGCCGCCATGTCGGAAGGAGGGCACCCTCATGACATCACTGAGCGAAACATGGCTTCAATCACCCAACAGATCAAGCGAATGGGCTTCTCCTACGATTGGCGTCGTACGCTGAAGAGCCATGACCCTCGATACTACAAGTGGAATCAGTGGTTTTTTACGAAATTTATGGAAAACGGCCTCGCTACGCGAGAATTTGCACCCGTGAACTGGTGCACCTCCTGCACCACGGTCTTAGCCAATGAGCAAGTCAAGGCCGGCCGTTGTTGGCGTTGCAATGGCCCCGTGGCCCAAAAAGAAATGAGTCAATGGTTCCTCAATCTTCCATCCTACGGGCAAGAATTGTACGACGGGCTTGATACCATCGGTTTCCCAGAGCACGTCAAGGCGCTCCAACGGGACTGGTTGGGTCGCTCTGAAGGAGCGAACATCCTCTTTGGTATCGACGGAAGCGACGATGACATCGAAGTTTACACCACTCGGCCTGACACCCTTTTTGGTTCCACCTTTGTCACCCTCGCCCCAGAGCATCCACTCGCTGAATCCTTGGTGCGTGGTACCGAACACGAAGCAGCCTGGAAGGAACTCTATGACGAGGTTTCGGTAACAACGGAGTTTGACCGAATCAAAAACATGAACAAGAAGAAAGGTGTGTTTTCCGGCCGTTTTGCCGTTCATCCCTTGACCGG
>DUIU01000033.1:0-190 GCA_013330155.1 Candidatus Poseidonia sp.
ACATTGAACGGATGGACCCTGCGGACCACCACCGGCGCTGAGAACATGTACAATGCAACCATCAACAACCTCATGATTCAGCCAGGAGCCTCCATTCTCTTGGCCAATGACGCCGATGCGGTGCGTGTGTATGAAGACGGCGACGTGGTGGAACTTGACGCGGTTTTGGACCGAAATTTCTACTTCCAAA
>DUIU01000033.1:498-2822 GCA_013330155.1 Candidatus Poseidonia sp.
AAATTTCTACTTCCAAAATTCCGGGGCAGCGCTGCAACTCCTCGATGCCTCTGGAGCCCAAGCCGACACGTTGGTGTACGGAAACGGCCCCGTTTCCACTGCGGGTTGGAGCGGCATTGCCTTGGCGGAGCCTTTGTCCAGCCTTGACAATCTGATTTACCTCCGAGGAACCGGCTGCGGCGACACGCCAGATACCGACACCGTGGTTGATTGGCATGAACGATGGAGTCGACTGGGTGGAAGCACCTTCTGTTTCGACACAAGCATCACGAGCAGTGGCGTCATCACGCCCCTGGTTGCCCCCGAATACGGTTTAGTCGACCTCCTTGCGTGGATTGACAGCGCCACGACCTCTCTTCACGTCCACGTGTATTTGATGCACGAAGCAAACCTCGTCCAAGCCCTGATCAACGCACAAAACCGAGGCGTTGATGTCAACGTGGTGTTGGACTACGGTGACAACTGGTGGCCACAATACGACCTTGATACACAACGCGGTATGGCAACAGAACTCCTTGCCGCAGGTGTTGATGTCAAATGGTTTGGCGATACAGGAGAGAATCCCTATGCTTACATCCACAGCAAAGTAGCGGTGAAGGACGAACAGAGCGTTTGGATTGGTTCAGGCAACTGGAAGCCTTCCTCACATCCTGCGCCCGGAGAAGAAGGCAACCGAGATTGGGGGGTTCTGGTCGATGATAGCGGCCTGGCCACCATGGTGCTCAACCACCTTGCGTTTGATGAGAACGAAGCGAAGGGACACGTCACGCCCGTCGTCGCAAGCGATGCGCCGGCTGGTTGGGTCATGCCGACTCCAGAGGTCATTGTTGGCACCACGGCGACAGGCATCGACGGCGACTTTGAGGCAAATCTACTCGTTTGCCCCGATAATTGCATCAATGAATTGGTGAACATGCTCGATGGAGCAGAAGAAGAAATTCTCCTTTCGCTCCAATACCTCGATATGGACTGGTCGTGGGGTTGGGGAGAAAACCCAATTTTTGCAGCACTGGAAGACGCTGCCCAACGCGGTGTTCGATTGCGCTTGATACTCAACGGTGCTTACCTTGACGAGGACATACAAAGTGCGGTGGACCGCTTCAACGAAGAATGGAATTTCACCATGGGCTACGATGTCTCATCCATCGTGATGAGCGGCAACGAGCAAGTCACCAAGCTTCACAACAAAGGCGTCATCGTCGATGGTGAGCATGTCTTGGTCTCCTCCATCAATTGGGGAGATTCTGCTCTTGTTCGCAATCGAGAGATGGGATTGCTTCTCTCAAGCGAGGCCGTCGCTAGCGTGTATATCGATTCCTGGCACGAAGATTGGAATCGCCTCGATAATTCGACCGACACCGACCAGGACCGACTTTTGGACAAATGGGAGGTTGAACATGGATTCATTCGAACACAGCGGAGCGTGGCAGGAGATGGCGACGAATCTTTGCTCGATGCAGACCAAGATGGTTTGACCAACTTTGCCGAACAACTTCATGGAGGCGACCCAAACAATGCGGACACCGATGGCGACTGCATCACGGACGACCTTGAGGTCGCATGGGCGCAAGCTACGGCCCTCAATGCCAGCGCAGATGACATCGATCCCTTTGACGCCTTGACTCAATGGGACGCTGATGGAGATGGACAAAACGACAGTGTTGTGCTTGGATGCGACCTTGCTGGAGTGGACATTCAGCCCGTTGACAACAGCGGCGGAGATACACAAACCAGCACCGACGATGACGAAGACGGTGTGCTCAACGAAGCCGACGATTGTCCCAACACGCCCGCAGGTGCTGCAACCGACGCTAAGGGTTGCTCCTCGCAACAACGCGCCGACTTGGTGGAAGACAGCACTGAGAGTACCGCTGGAAATTCAGCTCAATCGTTCTTCTTGATCCTCATGATTTCAGCGTTGATCCTCTCTGGTGGAGCTTACGTGATTTTGAGAGGCATGCGTTCCGAAGCAGAGGATGTCAAAGATGCCATCAGTGAGGCTGCCTTTGCGGACGTTGTGACGACGCCAGTTGAAACCGAGGGTTGGCAGCAACCCGTTCTCAACGCGACTGGTTCAGGTGTGACCCCCGCCATGTTGGCCCAAGTACCGGGATGGACCGCTGAGATGGTTGAAGAATACCTAAAGCAAGGATGGACCTTTGACCAGTTGTTGACCTACTACCAAGAACAGGTCGCTCAACACGGGCAATGAGAGCAACATTGAAACAGGACCCTGCCGAGAACAGGGCGATAGCCATGGAGATTCGCAGCAGCAATCCTGTCCTCAACCAAAAATTCTGGAACAACTTGACTGGAACCGACCA
>DUIU01000033.1:3192-4193 GCA_013330155.1 Candidatus Poseidonia sp.
CTCAGCGCATTGGTTTCGGCCGTTCTGTGCATGAATGCGGTCAACAACGGCGATGGAGGCCTCTACATTTACTCCTTCATGGGAATTGGCTTTCTTGGTGGGTTTATTCTAGCCATGGTGGTCATGTTTGTGCGTCCAAAAAATCCAGCCGCTCTGATGAGTCTCTACGCTCTTCTTGAAGGAACGGCACTTGGCGCCATGTCCCTGCTCCTGGAACTGACAGCCTACAAGGGAATCGCCCTTCAGGCCGTCTTTGGAACGATGGCCATAACCGCCACCATGTACGTGATGTACGCCTCACGCATCATTCGACCAACCCCCGCCTTCAACAAGGTCATCGGAGGCCTTGTCATGAGCATCCTCCTGCTCTACCTGACCTCCTTTGTGCTGGGAATGTTCACCCCCTATGATGTACCGTTCCTCCACACCTCTGGCCCCATTGGAATCGCACTCACCGCCTTCATCTTGGTGGTAGCAGCGTTGACGTTGATCAGCGATTTCGGATTCATTGAGTCCGGCAGCCGGTACGGGGCACCGAAAAACATGGAATGGTACGCTGCCTTTGGCATCCTTATGTCGCTGGTTTGGATTTACTTTGAGACCATTCGTCTCCTCTCCAAACTCAACGCTTACCGGGATTGAGGAACCATGAGTCGGAGCATTCCCTCCATCGACTTTCAGTTGGCCCTTTCTGAAGCAAAGGCCGACCGCCAACGGTTCATCACCGAGGTTGGTGATGCGCTCAAGGACATTGGATTCTTTGCGTTAACGAACCATGGCATTCCCCGCTCGTTGATCGATGAGACCTACGCCCAATGCGATGCCTTCTTTGATTTGGATGAGTCCACCAAGCGAAGTTATCTCCAACCGGAAATTGGACACCAACGTGGTTACACGGCCTTCGGTATTGAGCACGCCAAAGATAACCCCGCTCCAGACCTCAAGGAATTTTGGCAAACAGGAAGAAAATATCCAGCCGAAGGACCTCCCCCAACTTACCC
>DUIU01000011.1:0-386 GCA_013330155.1 Candidatus Poseidonia sp.
AGGTCTGAACGTTGTTGCACAGAACCCAAATTGAACCATCCAGGAGCATGCGATGGCTCGAGGTTTTGAGCATGCGTCATCGCTGCGATGGCGTGGTTGTCAAGGTCCAATCGGGCCATGGCACCACCTGCGATCCGCCAAGCAGCGGCATGTTGTGCACCGATGGTTTTGAGATGAGGTTTGAGCAAAGCGAGGGCTTCTTTTGGATTTCCATCTTTGATTGAGGCGGTTGCTTGCTCAACCAATGCGTCAATGTCAACAGCCGGTTCGGCTTCGGGTTCAGGCAATTCTGGAACCTCAGGCTCAATTTCCCGTATAATCTCCTGTTGGGCAACGACAACATCTGCGGCGCTTTTGAGTTCTTCAACGCTCAATTCAGCGTCTTC
>DUIU01000011.1:770-4706 GCA_013330155.1 Candidatus Poseidonia sp.
ATTTCTTCAACCACCTTCATGTCAACGGATTGTGTAACTTCAAGGGAAGGCTGCATGGCTTCCATAGAAACGGTGATGCCACTGTCTTTGCATCGTTCCCTCAATTGAACGAGTGCAGGGTGACCCGGGAAGAAACTCAACGCCTTCTCAGCCATGGAATACGCGCCTTCCAAATCACCGATTCGTTCAAGGAGAATGGAAAGATTGGCAGTAGCTGGTGCATGCTGGTCGTTCAAATCCAAACAGATTTGAAACGATTGTCGTGCGCCTCGAGCATCTTGTTGTGCTTCAAGAAGCACACCGCGATTGAACCAAGCCATGTCGCATGATGGGTCAAGCGCAATGGCCTTGTTGAACGCTGCCAACGCACCTTTGACGTCATTTCGGCGGCTCCGTTCTTCACCCACCGTAAGTAGGATTTCGACCATCTCTTCCGGGTTTTCGACGTCGTCAAGTTCTGGGATGACGTCCCGAGGCGCCTGCGCAACCGTTTCGGATGATTGAGATACTGGCTCTATGGGTTGGTTTTCAACGGCTTCAATCGCCTCATCGACGGAAGCCAAGGCGACTTCATCCAATTCGTCGTTTTCACCGGCATTGACCGCGTTCGAATCGTCGCTGGACTCCACTCTACCTCACCGCAACAAAAACCAATGATGAGCCCTGCATAAGCCTTGCTTCTGTTTGTCCATTCAATCAAACCTTACATTCAAGGGCCCCACCCTCTTCCAAAAGCCATGGGAGACAAACCGTTGAAGGTCATCGGGCTCGCTGGTGAATACCGTTCCTCATCGAAGTCGGGTATGCTGGTTAATTTGGCACTCAAGATGGCCAAGGAACAAGGTGCTGATGTAGAATTTTGGGATTTGGATGAACGCCCCCTCCCCTTGGTCGGAGAAGAGGGGTGTTGGGCGCACCCCAATGTGAAAGCCTTCCAAACCTTGCTTGAAGAATCAGATGCGTTCCTCCTTTCATCGCCTGAATACCATGGAACCATGTCAGGGGTCATGAAGAACACGATGGATTGGATGTATGACAAGCACGTTGGTGGCAAGGTGTTTGGGCTCATGTCCACGTTGGGCGGAGTCACCAATGCGAACACCCTCAATCACATGCGAATCTCGCTTCGCTGGCTGCATGGTTGGCCGGTTCCTGAACAACTCGCTATCGGTCATGTCAAAGAAGCCTTTGATGAGGAAGGGGGCTTGGTTGACGAGGGCCTTCATGAGCGCTTGTCCACATTGGTGAATTCTGTGTTGACCACTGCGAAGAAATTGCGATGATCTCCATGAGCGGACAAGCCACAACACCGTCATTTACCGATGTTTATGGGGCAACGTATCGCTTGGTGGAACCTGGAACGTTCGTTCTTGGGGACGATCGCCCCTCCGGCCACCCATCAGAAATACCGGCTTGTACGGTTGACATCTCCGAACCCTTTTTCTTTGCAGAACGACCAGTCACTCAGGCTCAATGGTCCGATGTCATGGGAGAAAATCCGTCGAAATTTCAAGAAGGTTGGAGCGCAGGTCTTCGTCCGGTTGAGCAAGTCAGTTACGATGACATCCAGCTCTTCCTTGAACGTTTAAATCAACGCGACTCCAATCACTCCTATCTTGGATTGGTTGGTCGATGGCGACTACCTTCCGAAACCGAATGGGAATATGTTGCACGTTCGGGCCACAGTGGGCGGTGGTGGTTTGGAGATAGAGATGTTGAACTCGATGAGTATGGGTGGCATGCTGGAAATTCCGGTGGCTCCACGCGTGAAGTTGGATTGAAAAAACCCAATGATTGGGGATTTTTTGACATGAACGGGCTTGTCAACGAATGGTGTAGCGACCATTGGTTGCGAACCTATGAAGGAGGTCGTACTCAACGCCCGTATTCGGAAGGTGAGGGAACCAAATTTGTTGTCCGAGGTGGCTCGTGGTTCACCGAGAGTGACTCAACGCGTAGTGGGTCAAGGTCCTTTGCAGGCCGACACAAACGCAGCGACGGTCTCGGCCTTCGACTCGTTTGGGAGCCCTTAGAGCCCCTGATTGAAGACGAAGCTCAACCTGTCTCTCCTTCGAGCAATGACCAATCATAAGCATGGTCTTCGGGAAGTTCTCCGAGATGTTGATGCTCAGGGGTTTGGCCTGGCCCAATGGTCCATCGGCGGTTGAGCGGCTCATCAAGCATCAACATCAGGTTGTTCCGTTGCAACAATGCGATCGCCGTCGCTGTTCGTTGCATAACAGGAGCGATTTCTTCATTGAAAACATCATTCATGATTGAGCACACCTCACCAAACGTGCGGCTTCCGTCACACAGTTCCCAAAGCATGCTGTTCATCGTGTCCAATGGTCGTCGCACTTCCTTTGGTGCACGCAAAACGGAAGCAAACCATCCTTCGATTCGTCCGAATTGTTTTGGGATGCGCATCACGATGTTTCGACCGCTCACACCACGCAGTGAGGGGTCCTTTTGCACGACTCCAACTCGAGCCCACCAAACAGGTGTTCGGCAAGGATATTGAGCAAACAACGGATGGTCTTCTACACCTGCGAGAGCTTCCATTTCATCACCTCAAAATTCTGTCCAGGTCCAAATGAGGAGCGTGAGCATCGAAACGGTTCCAAGCAAGGCCATCGTTCGAGTCGCTTGGATGCGTTCGGAAAAATGACGTAGGTACCACGTCGCCACACCGCATACGGCGACCGATACCCACAAGGCATACCATGTTGCAGGATAGGTGGCCACAATGTTGCCCCATCACAGTGTCCCATCAAGGTATTGTTGACCGTAGTATTGCCATTGTTCTTGGGTCCAACCTGGTGGAAGTCCTGTCTCAGGAAGCGGTGGACCTGCCGGTTGACTGGTGGTGGTCGGTGCAACCTCACCTACAGTGTCATGTTGGGGTTCTTCCAATTCAGGGACCTCTTTTTCCCTTTGGAGGGTTGAAACTGGCGGTCCAGCCTGGCTGAGTGGAGCGGTTTCTTCCTCATCTTCTTGCTCCTCTCGTCCTCGGAGCAGGAAGAGCACTATTCCCAAAAAGGCCAATCCACCAAACCCTCCGCCGATGAGAGCGGTGCTCGACAGTGATTCATCAGCAGGCGGGTCGGAAAACACGAGGGCCACTGTGTGAGTGGCTGTCATGGTCCCATCCAAGGAGGCAGTGGTCACCGTTACGGTTCCACTAGCGGGTCCAGACATGCGCAGAATCTCGCATTGCAGTTCCGTGGTTTGCTGAGTAATATGGCCTGGTGAGAAATCCACCAGCAAGCCACTTTCATTGACCAACATTTTGTTGCATGACGTTTGCCAACCCTCCTCGCCCGAGAGCGTGATACGAACTTGTTCGTTCATCGTCGAGGTTGACGAGAGGTTGACCTGAACCGCCGCTGAAGTTCCGTGCGGGACATCTCCTGCTTGCATGAGTCCTGCCGATGAATCAAATCCGCGTTGTTGATTCAGCATCACGAGGGCTTGGACCATCATTTCCACGGGTAGGTCTTCATCATCCACAACTCCAAGGATTTCAAATTCGAGTACAAACCTCGTGTTGAGTGGGGCGTCATCGGGAATGAGAACCTCCAGTTGAAGCCGTTGTTGACCGGCAGCAGGCACAATCAACGGCACCTCACTTGCCAAGGGCTGTCCCGCACCTTCAATGCTGAAGAAAGCAATCATGCCCGGAAGCGGGGGGACTGATGAGAGCCGTGCAATGGCAGAAAGGCGATTTTCTACAGCGTTTCCATCGTTACGAATGATGGCCTCCGCCATAATGGTTTGACCTGCCATGGCAGAATCTGATTGTTGTTGCAGTTCGAGGGAAGGAATCCTTACCGATGCCGTGGACATGACCATCTCGATGGAATTGTCGCCCTCATCCATGTCTTGTTCATTGTTTTCGTGCATGGCTTGTACGGTCAAGGTGTGAAGTTCTCCTGC